>JBBSUS010000001.1:0-25535 GCA_038234195.1 Hyphomicrobiales bacterium
AGCGTCGACTTGCCGGAGCCGCTTTCGCCGACGATGCCGTGGATGGTGCCGGCCTCGACATCGAGGCTGACGTCGTCGAGCGCTCGAAGCGGATGCGCCGGCCCGATCAGCGCGGAGCCGCCATAGGTCTTCGAGACGCGATCGATCGTCAGGAGTGGCAGGGTCATCGCACCTCGTCTTCCTCATGCGCTCGCACGCAGCGCACGAATCGACCGGTTTCGATCGGTCGAAAAATCGGCTCGGCCGCCACGCATTGCTCGATGCGCCGAGGGCAGCGCGGTGCGAATCGGCAACCGGGCGGCAGCGCGGAAAAGGCGGGCACCGCGCCGTCGATGGTCTTGAGGCGTCGGCGAACGGGTGGCATTCCAGCCTGCCCGGTGCGTTTGCTCGTTCCCGCGTTGCAATCGGTGCCGAGCGCGCCTTCCGCCGCGGACTGCGGCGGCGCCTTCCGCTGAGGCATCGCTGTCAGAAGGCCGTGCGTATAGGGGTTAAGTGGCCGCGACAGCAGTGCGTCCGTCGGTGCGAGTTCGAAGCCGGTGCCGGCATACATCACCAGCGTGCGCGCACAGCTTTGCGCGATGACGCCGAGATCGTGGCTCACGAGGATCAGCCCCACCTCCTCCTCCGCGACCAGTTCGGCCAGGATCGCCAGGATCTCCTTCTGCACGGTTACATCCAGCGCGGTGGTCGGCTCGTCTGCGATCAGAAGCTTCGGCGAGCCGGCGAGCGCGATGGCGATGACGACGCGCTGGCGCTGGCCGCCGGAGAGCTCGTGCGGGAAGGCCGAGATGCGGTTGATTGCATCGGGAATGCGCACCCGGTCGAGGAGTTCGAGGGCGCGTTTGTCTGCGTCGCGATGGCCGGCGCCACGCAGGCGCAGCCCTTCCGCGACCTGGTCGCCGATGCGCATGGCCGGGTTAAGCGCCGCCATCGGTTCCTGGAAGATCATCGCGATTTCGGCGCCTCGCACTGCGCAGAGGTCGCTTTCGGACAGCGTCGTCAGATCGCGGCCGGCGAATACGATGTCCCCCGAAACGCGCGCGGAGCCGGGAAGGAGGCCGATCAGCGCCAGCGCGAGAAGCGATTTGCCGGAGCCGGATTCGCCGACGATCCCGAGCGTCTCGCCACGCTGCAGGCCAAACGAAACGTCGGAGACGATCGGCAACATTGTGCCATCGTTGCGGCAAACCGCGACGGAAAGACCTTCGACCGACAGGAGGTGTGCTTCGTCGTCCGTCATCGCGCGAGTCCGCTACGCGGATCGAGCCTGTCGCGCAGGCCGTCGCCGAAGAGGTTGAGGCCGAGGACGGTGAGCGCGATCGCCGCCCCTGGTGCGATGGCGAGCCACGGCGCGACGGTGAAATAGGTTTGGGCGTCGGCAAGCATGCGGCCCCAACTGGGTTCGGGTGGCGCCAGGCCGAGACCGAGAAAGGAGAGTCCGGCCTCGGTGAGGATGGCGAGGCCGAGCTGGATCGTGACCTGGACGATGATGTCGCCGGAGATGTTCGGCAGGACATGTTCGAGCGCGATGCGCGCGTCGCCCTTGCCGGCGCCGCGGGCGGCGAGGATGTAGTCGCGGGCGAGGATACGAAGCGCCGCGCCGCGGGTGATGCGCGCGAAGACCGGCACCATGAAGACCGCGATGGCTAGGATGGCGTTCGCCATGCCGGTGCCGAGAAACGCCCCGAGCATCATCGCCGAGAGGATCGGTGGAAAGGCGAAGACGATATCCATCGCCCGCATGACGAGGCCGTCGAGCCATCCGCGCCGCGCAGCGGCGGTGAGTCCGACGAGCGTGCCAGCAGTGGCGCCGAGCGTGACGGCGACCGCGGCGATGAACAGCGAATTCCTGGCACCGACCATCAACAGCGAGGCGGTATCGCGGCCGAGCTGGTCGGTACCCAGGAGGCCGCCGCTCAGCGGAGGTTTCAGCTTGGCGAGGATATTGAGCTTGGTCGGCACGGCCGGCGTCCAGAGGGTCGAGACGAGGGCAGCGAGCACGAAGATGAGGACAATCGCCCCGCCGAGAAGCAGCTTGCCATTGAGGTTTGCCCGCCGGGAGATCGGCGCGCGCGCATCGGCGCGAGGCGCGGCAGGCTCGCCGCCTGGTCCGGCCGTGGCGCTCATGTCGCCGCGGCCCGCACACGCGGATCGAGGACCAGATAGGAGAGGTCGACGAGGAAGTTCACGATGATGACTAGGGCGGCGAAGAACAGGACGACGGCCTGCATCGTGACGAGGTCGCGCTGCACCAGCGACTGATAGGCGAGCCGCCCAAGGCCGGGAAGGCTGAAGACGTTCTCGACGAGCACGGCGCCTGCGATGAGGAAGGTGAACTGCAGCCCGACAATGGTGACGATCGGCAAAAGCGCGTTCGGTACCACGTGGCGGATCAGTGCTTGGCGCCGCGACAAGCCCTTGGCACGGGCGGTGCGCACGAAATCCTCGCCCATCACGTCGAGGACGGCCGAGCGGGTGACGCGGGTCAGGATGCCGGCCTGGGGCAGGGCCAGCGCGACGGCGGGCATGGTGAGGGCGACGAGGCACGGCCAGACGCCGGCGTCCCAGCCCGGAAAGCCTCCCGACGGCATCAATCCCAGCCAGGACGAGAAGACCAGCACGAGGATCAGACCGATCCAGAAGTTCGGCATGGCGACGCCGAGTTGAGCAAACACCGTCGCTCCCGCATCGGCCGGGCCGTCGCAACGCGCGGCGGCGATGATACCGAGCGGTAGCGCGATCACGATCGAAAGGACGATGGCGAGCACCGCCAGTGGCAGGGTGACTGCCAACCGGTCGGCGATCAGCCCGGCAACCGGCACGTGATAGGTGTAGGATTTGCCGAAATCGCCGGTCAGCGCGCCGCCGATCCAGGCGAGATAGCGAACGATCAGCGGCCGATCGAGCCCGAGTTCGGCCTGCAGCGCTGCGAGCGTATCGGGTCGCGCCGAAGTTCCTAGCATCACGGCGGCCGGATCACCGGGCAACACGTCCATCACCAGGAACACCAGCACCGATACGGCCAGCAGCGTCGCGGCAAGACCGCAGAGGCGCAGGAGGATCAACCGCAGCATGGGGCCTGCGCGTTATGCCATACCCACATTGCAGACGTCGGAGACATTCTCACTGCGTCCAGCGCACCTCGGTCAGGTCGTTCGCCGGGATCGGCTCGTTCTGCCAGAGCCCCTCAAGCTTGGCGTTCCAGACGCCGAGCTTAGGGATGACGAAGAGGTAGAGCGCCGGCACGTCGGTCGCGAGAATGCGCTGCAGGTCGCCGTAGAGCTTCAGGCGAGTCTCGCGATCGGTCGTCGCCTCCGCCTTGTCCAGCGTGTCGTCGAAGGTCTTGTTCTCGTAGCCGAAATAATAGTCGGGCCTGGCGTAGATGCCGATGTCGAGCGGTTCTGCATGGGCGACGATGGTCATGTCGAAATCGTGGCCCTTGAAGACCTCGCTCACCCATTTGGCGGGGAACTCCGTCGGCACGATCACGACCGTGACGCCGATCTCGGCAAAGAGCGCCTGCAGGATTTCGGACGAGCGGGTCGCATAGGCCATCTGCGGCGTTTTCAGCGTCATCGAGAAGCCGTCCGGATAGCCCGCTTCTGCCAGAAGCGCCTTGGCCTTCTCGACGTCGTAGGGGTGGACGCCGGTCAGGTCGATGTAGCCCGGATCGTTCGGCGTATAGTGGCTGCCGATGGGCGTGCCATAGCCCGAATAGGCGCCCTCGATCAGCGTGCCCCGATCGACGGCCATCATCAGCGCCTGCCGCACCTTCAAATTGTCGAACGGCGCCTTGCGCTCGTTCATGCCGGCGACGACCTTCAACTCCGTCGATCCAACGACGGACGTCAGGCTCGCAATGTCCTTGAAGGTGGCAAAGATCTCGGGCGCGCCGAATTCGGGAAAGGCGTCGACCTCGCCGCCGGTCACGGCCGCCGCCTGGGCCTGCGGGTCGGAGATGAAGCGGAAGGTCGCTTCGGTCAGGCCCGGCTTGTCGCCCCAGTAGTCATCTCGGCGCGACAGCGTCAGCCGGTCTCCCTGGCGCCATTCCTTCAGGGCGAAGGGCCCTGTACCGATCGGCTTCGTCGCATTGGTTGCGGCCGAGCTTTCCTCGACCATCACAGAGGCCGGCCAGCCGAGCCAGTACAGCAGGTTGCCGGTCGGCTCGCTGAGCGTGACGACGAGCGTGTGATCGTCCTTGGCGGTGACGTCGGTGATCGTCGAAAAGAACTGCTTTTGCGGGTTGGTCGACTTTTCGCCGCGGGCGCGATCGAGCGAGAATTTCGCGGACTTGGCATCGAACGGCTTGCCGTTCGAGAATGCGACGCCGTTGCGCAGGTCAAAGGTGACCGTCTTGCCGTCGTCGGAGATCGTCCAGTCGTCAGCAAGCTGTGGCTGCACCGTGCCTTCGCGATCGATGCATGTGAGGCCTTCGTAGACATTCTGCCAGACCACCTGTCCGATGGCGACGGGAGCTGCGGCGGTCGGGTCAAGGCCGGTCGGCTCGACGCCCATGCCGATCGTCGCCGTGGTCTTGTCCTGGGCGGAGGCTGGTGACGACACGGGGATCGAGAGCAGCGACAGAACGAGTGTCGCTGCCGCGCCGAACAGGCTGCGCTTCAACAATCGGCGCCTTGAGATCCAACCGCGTTTTGGAGAAATACCCGTCTGCGTTTCGCGGTTCATGGCGTCGTCTCCTCATGCGCTCGTCCGTCTCGCTGCGGATGCCGACCGGCGGGAGCCGCCGACCGCCTCATCATGCATCGCGGCGGCCTGGGAGCAATGCTTTCGATCTTGAAATTCGGACGGCTTTTGACTCCGCGGTCCCGGAATGCCCCTTGATCGGGCCGAACGGCCTCAGCCCGGCACCCGCAACAAGTAGATCCGCAGCGGCTGGACCAGGATCCGTGCCCCATCGTCCTCGACGCTTTCCGCGTCGAAGCGCGCTTCGATCTCCTGGCGATTGACCGCGACCAGTTCGGCGCGCGCCGGATCGACGGCGACGCTCCGGGCGATCAGCGTCTCGACATCCGGCAGGTTCTCGCGGCGCTCATAGACGACGTTGCCGCGCAGTTCGAGAAGGCTGGAGCGAACCGCGTCGGCAACCGCCCTTCCGGCGGCATCGCGCACGTCGGTCTCGTCGTCGAGGATGCGGGTCACGGCGAAGAACGAGCCTTCCGCCAGTGGCTCGATCACCAGAACGGGTCCGCCCGGCTTGGTCACCCGCACGGCTTCGCTCAGCGCCTTGGCCATTTGCGACACCGGCACGTGATGCAGCGAGTTGAGGAACACCGTGCCGTCGAATGCGCCCGCTTCGAAAGGCAGCGCTTCGGCGCCGGCCAGTTCGAAGCGCGCCCCCGGTACCGCCTCTCGAGCTTTGCCGATCGCGGCTTCGCCTGGATCGATGCCGGTGACGGCGAAGCCCTTCCCGGCAAGACTGCGGGCGAGTGGACCGCCGCCACAGCCGATGTCGAGGACGGCCTTCACGCCCTCCATCGTCAGCGTTTCGGCGATGATGGTTGCGGTGTCGCCGGCGGCGAAGGCGGCACTGAGCGCGGCAGACGGTGTCATGGGTGGTCCTTTTTCGGGCGGATGCGCGGTGAGATCGGATTGCGGGCGGTTTTCCGTTGCGACGAAATTGGAGCATCGGAACGCCACGTCGACCTCGATGCCCCACAGAATGCGGCTTGCGTACGCAACGATTCAAACTTTCGCCACGCTGGCGGCTTCAAGCTTCGCGCGCCATGCACGGCCCCGACTTCAGGCCGCATTTCGAGGGACACCGATGCGACCGAGTTTTCACTGCAAGATGTTTCGCGCCCGGGTCGCGATCGTTGCCTCAGCCGGCTTGGCCGCGTTGCTCGCCACCGGTGCCCCGGCCATCGCCCACCCCCATGTCTTTGCCGATGCCAGGATGGAGATCATCGGCGACGACCACGGTCATCTGGCGGAAATCCGCAACAGCTGGTCGATGGACGAGCTGTTTTCCTCCAGCGTCATTCCCGACTTTGACAAGAACGCCAATGGCAAGCTCGACAAGGACGAACTGAAGGCGGTCGGCGAGCAGATCCGCTCCTCCATCGCCGAATGGTCGTTTTACACCGCTGTCAGCAGTGGCGCTCACGACATCGCGATGCAGCCGCCGGGCACTCTTGATGCGGCCTATGACGCCAAGGCCGGCAAGCTACTCCTGAGCTTCACGATGAAGCCGGAAAAGCCGGTCGATCTCACCAAGGAGAAGGTGACCTTTGCGGTCTACGACAAATCCTATTTCGTCGCTTTCGACTTTCCCGACGAGAAGCGCTTCACCCTGAAAAAGCTGCCGGCGACGTGCACGAAGAAATTCGTCGTGCCCTCGCCCGACGAGGCGGCGTCGCGCTGGATGAATTCGGTTGCAAGCTTCGGCATGGACCAGGCGATACCCGACGACGGCGTGAATTTCTCCAAGGTTCTGGCGACCCGGCTGGAGCTCGACTGCCGGCGCTGATCGCGCTTGTGTGACGGCGCCGACGCCTTCCCCCCGCCGCCTGCCGGACTATCGTTCCGGATATTGCCAGTCATGCTTACGAATGGCTGGGCGCAAAAAGGGAGGAACGATCCATGTCCGCAGACAGTGAACTCGCCAAGCTTTCGGTGCTGGGCCGTGAAAAGCCCGCCGTTCTGAAGGCGTTTGCCGATTTCGACGCGGCAGCGATGGCCGACGGCGCCATTCCGAAGAAGTACAAGGAACTGATGGCCGTCGCCGTGGCGTTGACCACCCAGTGCCAATACTGCCTCGCCGTTCACACGGATTTCGCGCGTAAAGCGGGTGCCACCGAGGAGGAACTCGCCGAGGTGACCTTCGTCGCTGCCGCGTTGCGCGCTGGCGCCGCTGTCACCCACGGCGCCAATCACGTCGTGAAATGAAGCGAGCCCTATCAGCCGAGAGAAGGTCTTTACCCCTCGTCTGACATGACCCGAGGAACGAGAAAGCGGCGCCGCGGGACTTATCCCGCGGCGTCGACACGTTTTGCGTCAGACGTTCTGGGTATAGTTGGTTGGGAACAGCGCGCGCAGTGCGGCCTCGTCACGTTCGGACTTGAAGGCGTGGCTCTTGGCGATCTCGCGGGCCTTGGCGACAGCCGGTCGGGCGTCGATTGCCGCAAACCAGCGCTTCAGGTTCGGGTACTGGTCGAGTGCATCTTCGCCGAGCACCATCGCCACCCGGTCGATCCAGCCCCATGTCGAGATGTCGACGATCGTGAACTCGTCGCCGACAAAGAACTTGCGACCTTCCAGATGATCGTCGAGAACCTTGTAATGGCGCTTGGCTTCGCCGGTGTAGCGGTTTGCCGCGTAGTCGGACTTGCCCTTGCCGACGGTGCGAAAATGCACGGACTGGCCGGAATAGGGCCCAAGCCCCGTCGCGACGAACATCAGCCAGGACAGCATCTCGCCGCGGTCCTCGGCCTTGCCGGTCAGCTTGCCATGCTTGTCGGCGAGGTAAAGCAGGATCGCGGTGGAATCGAAGACACGGACCCCATCGTCCTCGATCGCCGGCAGCTTGCCGTTCGGATTGATTGCCCGGAACCCGGCCTCGTGCTGCTCGCCTTTCAGCGTATCGACGGGCACGAGTTCGAACTCGGTACCGGTCTCGGTGAGAAACAGCGCGACCTTCATCGGGTTCGGCGTGGGGTGGAAATAGAGTTTCAGCATGGCGTTCTCCCTTTGGAGCGTTCCCCTTCTTCGGGGTTTCGCGTTCAAGATGGCCTTCGCGCAAGTGGCGCCGGCGCGAGCCGCTGCAAGGCGGACGATCCGTTCACGGTCGCGCGTGCCGTGAGCGCAGACATGCGGCCGGCAACGCTTTATCCCGTGGCGCTTCTCCTGTAACGGCAGGAGGAAGAACCGGCAGGGCGCCGGGTCCGGAAACGCCGAGGAGCGGCGTTCGACGGGCATGTGGCAAGGGGCGATGGCCATGATTGCGACCGACATCGCGACGCGGGTGTGGAACCACACCTTCAAGCTGGACCCGATCGTGCGCAGTCTGCTCGATACGGATTTCTACAAGCTCCTGATGCTGCAGATGGTGCATGGCCGCCATCCCGGCGTGAATGCCACCTTCTCGCTGCACAATCGTACCCGAAGCGTGCGCCTCGCCGAGATCGTCGACGAAACGGAACTGCGCGAACAACTCGACCATGTCCGCTCGCTGTCCTTCACCAAGCGCGAGATGATCTGGCTGGCCGGCAACAGCTTCTACGGCACGCGGCAGATCTTCAGACCCGATTTTCTGGAATGGTTGAAGGATTTCCAGCTGCCGGAATACGAGCTGCGCAAGGTCGACGGCCAGTTCGAGTTGGAGTTCAGCGGGCCCTGGACCCACACGATGATGTGGGAGATCCCGGCACTGGCGATCATCAACGAATTGCGTTCGCGCGCGGCCATGAAGGATTTCAAGCGCTTCGAGCTCGACGTCCTTTACGCCAGAGCCAAGGCCAAGATGTGGGACAAGGTCGAGCACCTGCAGGCGTTGCCCGATTTGCGCATCTCTGATTTCGGCACCCGCCGACGGCATTCCTTCCTTTGGCAGCGCTGGTGCGTGGAGGCGCTCAAGGAGGGGCTCGGCGAGCGCTTCATCGGGTCCTCGAACGTGCTCCTGGCCATGGAAACCGATCTCGAAGCGATCGGCACCAACGCTCACGAGCTGCCGATGGTGCTGGCGGCGCTCGCCGACGGCGACGAGGCGTTGAAACGCTCGCCTTACGAGGTCCTGAAGGAATGGCAGAGCTATTATGGCGGCAACCTGCTGATCGTCCTGCCCGACACCTTCGGCACGACGACGTTCCTGAAGAACGCTCCGGCCTGGCTGGCCGACTGGACCGGCATTCGTCCCGATTCCGCCCCGCCCATCGAGGCCGGCGAGCAGATCATCGCCTGGTGGAAGGCGATGGGCCGGGATCCGCGAGAAAAGCTGCTGGTCTTCTCCGACGGCATGGATTCCGACACGATCGAGCGGGCCTACCGCCATTTCGAGGGACGCGTGCGCATGAGCTTTGGCTGGGGCACCAACCTGACCAACGATTTTCGCGGCGCAGCGCCCGAGCCGATGAACGGCCTCGACCCGATCTCCCTGGTCTGCAAGGTGACGTCCGCCAACGGCCACCCGGCGGTCAAGCTGTCGGACAACCCCGCCAAGGCGAGCGGCGTTCCGAGCGAGATCGTGCGCTACAAGCGGGTGTTCGGCGAGACCGAGTATGCCGAACGGGAACTTGCGGTCTGAGACCTTGCCGACGATCCTTCAGGCCGCGGCTAAGCCCAAGGGTGTTCGAAGGTCAGCCAACTGCACCTGATTGCGACCGAGGCGCTTGGCCACGAAAAGCGCTTCGTCGGCGTGCTTGAACAGGGCCTTGAAGGTCAGCGTCGGTTCCTGGCCGGTGGCGACGCCGATCGAAACGGTGACGTTGGCGGAATCCCGGTCGAGGTGGAAGACGTCGGTATCGACGACGCTGCGGATTCGTTCTGCGACGATGGCGGCAATCTCGCGGCTGGTGTTCGGCATGGCCACGACGATTTCCTCGCCGCCGAAGCGGGCCAGCGCGTCCGTGGCCCGCACGTTCGCCTGGACGGCGTTGGCGACGTTCTTCAGCACCGCGTCGCCGACGTCATGCCCGAAGCGGTCGTTGAACTGCTTGAAGCGGTCGATGTCGATGACCAGAACCGAAACCGGATGATTCTTGCGGCCTGCCTCCTCGAACATTCGATCTGTCCGGCGTTCCAGCATGCGCCGGTTCGGCAGTTGCGTGAGTTCGTCGGTCGTGGCCTCGCTGGCGAGGGTCCGCGTCATATGGACCGCCTTGCGTTCGCGGCAGAGGAAGCGGCCGAGCACGATCACGCCGACGAGATTGGCCGCGGCGAGGATCGGCAAGGGGCCCGACAGCAGCCGGGTCAGAAGGTCGAGAGGCATGAACGCCACCGGTAACAGCGATACGTTCGTCGCAACGCCGAGGACGATGAGGTTTCGGGTGCTGATCGGGCTGTTCTTCCTGAAGATGTAATAATGAAAGAAGCAACCGACACCGATGACCAGGCCGATGTTCACCAGCCCGCCGGGAAGGCCGGCGCCGCCGACCCATATCCGCGCAGTGCCGGCGATCGCCGCAGCGGCGATTGCCGCGACGAGGCCTCCGAAGGGCGCTGCCAGAACCAGCATGACCTTGCGTGGGTCGATGACGACGCCCGGCATAGGCCAGGATGCGCTGATGATCGAAAAGGCGGCGGCGAGTCCGAATAGCAGCCCGATCACCAAAGCCTTTGCCGGGCCGGCATCGAAGTGCTCGAGAACGCTCCGGTACAGCATCGCGACGAGTGCGAACGCACCGAGATCGTTCACAAGCCCCAGAGTGAGGTCGATTGTCGGCATGGATTTCCGAGCCCTCGGCGAGTCCTGGGCGGCTGCGTTAGCCGTGCCGCCGTCCGCGGCGCGAATAGCGGTCTGTTTCGGGAGAACACTGCGGCGCTGTGGGTAAATTTGCGCTTAAGCATTCCGTTCGAGGATTCCTGGCGCATCGATCTGGTCTGCGGTTTGGCGGTGGCGATTTCGCGTCAGACCGCTTGTGCCACAAGGGTCGGATGCGCCGTGCAGAGGCTTGATGACGTCTTCGTGAGGTCCGCTGCGACGAGCCAGGAAATCATACCGGTCACGTAAATTAGCACTTGCTTATCATAAGCCAGGTTATTAAATCACCGCCATGAATGACACCACCAATCCAAGTCTGGGCTTCATGATCGTTGACGCCGCGCGGCTGCTGCGGCGCCGCTTCGAGCAGGAAAGCCGTGATATCGCCATGACCGGCGCGCAGCTGCAGATCGTCGTGCGCCTGGCAAAGAACGAGGGTATCGGCCAGGCTGCGCTGGCTGGGCTCCTGGAGCTCGAGCCGATGACGCTGTGCCGCCACGTCGATCGCATGGTCGCGGCGGGCCTCGTCGAGCGTCGCCAGGATCCGGATGATCGTCGGGCCCGCCAACTCTTCACCACCGAAAAGAGCCGGACGCTGATCGCTCCGATGCGCAAACGCGCCGATGCCGTATTCGACCAAGCGCAGGCCGGTCTCTCGCCGGAGGCGCGCGCCAAGCTGCTCGAAAGCCTCGCCGTCATCATCGGCAATCTGTCGGCGGTTGACTCTGGCGCGGACGCGCATGCGCTTCCCGGCGCGGAAGTCCCGACGCCGACATCACCATCCCGACAAACGCCAGCGCGCAGCGGCTCTGCACGCACTCCGCTCGGAGAGATCGCATGAACGCCCGCCCCGACGCCAAATCCTTCGACGAAGCCAAGCCGGTTTCCAGCGAAACCAGTCCCGGCGCTCGGCAGGAGGCGCCGACCAGGCCGGTCGAAGCTCCGCCCGCCGAGACGGCGGCCCCGGCCATTGCCGCGCCCGCCGAGGCCGCGAGGGTCGAGGCACCGGTCGCGAGCAAGCCGAAGAAGCAGCGCCGTCCGCTGCGCAAGCTTCTGATCGTCGCATTGCCGCTCCTTCTGGTGGCGGCGGGCAGCTATTACTGGGTGACCGGCGGCCGCTACATCAACACCGAAGACGCCTACGTGCAGCAGGATCGCGTCACGGTCATGCCGCAGGTCTCCGGCCAGATCGCGATGGTCAATGTCGCAGAAAACCAAAAGGTGAGGGCCGGCGACGTGCTCTTCACCATCGATGATGCCGTCTATCGCAACGCCATCGAGCAGAACCAGGCCAATCTTGAGGCTGCCCGGCTCGACGTCGCCAAGCTGAAGGCGAGTTACCAGCAGGCGGTGTCCCAGGCACAGACGGCGAGCGAGGCCCTGGCCAACGCCCAGACCCAGAATTCGCGCCAGCGATCGCTGGTCGGCAAGGGCTATATCAGCCAGTCCTCGGCGGACGCGACCAATCTGACGCTGGCCCAGGCCAAGGGCGCGCTGGCGTCGGCCCAGAGCCAGGTCCTCGGCGCCAAGGCCGCGCTGGCTGGCAATCCCGATATTCCGGTCGACCAGCATCCAGAGGTCTTGAAGGCGCTCGCCGACCTTCATGCCGCGCAACTCGACATGGCCCACACCAAGGTCTACGCGCCGGAGGACGGCGTCGTCAGCCAGACCGACCGGCTGCAGGAAGGCCAGTACGTCACGCCGGCCATGTCGGTGATGAGTCTCGTGGAGACCGACAACACCTGGGTCGAGGCGAATTACAAGGAGACCGAATTGACCGACATGCACGTCGGGCAGCCGGTGGACGTCACCCTCGACACCTATCCCGATCACGCCTTCAAGGCGACGCTCGGCTCGATCGGTGCCGGCACCGGTTCCGAATTTGCGCTGCTGCCGGCTCAGAACGCCACCGGTAACTGGGTCAAGGTCGTCCAGCGCATTCCTGTTCGCATCCACCTTCAGGACACGGCAAACGGTCCGGCGCTCCGCGCCGGCATGAGCGCTTCCGTCACCGTCGACACGGGCCACAGCCGCGGTGTGCCCGACATGCTGAAGCCGGTTGTCACGGCGCTCGGCCTCGACAAATACCTTGCCGACGAGCCCACGACCGCTGTTGCCGAAGCGCCTTCGCCGATCGATACCAAGGCGCCGGCCGCAGCAGACGCACTGCCGGCGAAGATGACCGACGCAGAGGACGCCGCCCTGACCGCAAAGCCGGACAGCGTCGTCGTCACGCCAAAGGTGGTGACGGGCGGCATACCAGTGCCGACCCCTGCGCCGGCTCTTGCAACGGTGCCTGCCAATGATGGATCGGCCACCGCCCCGGCGGCGACCGCCGCGAACTGATGAGCTCCGTTGCATCGGGTGCCGGCGGCGAGCGCACGCCGTCCGCGAAACTGACGCCCCAGCAACCGCAACCGGTTGCCGGCGTGGTGCCAAACAAGGGGCTGATCACCGTCTCGATCATGCTCGCGACGATCATGCAGGTGCTCGACACCACGATCGCCAATGTCGCCTTGCCCAACATGCAGGGCTCGCTCGGGGCGGCGCAGGATCAGATCACCTGGGTCCTGACCTCCTACATCGTCGCCGCCGCCATCATGACGCCGGTGACCGGCTGGCTCTCCGACCAGGTCGGCTTGCGCCAGCTCTTCATCGGCTCGGCGGCCGGCTTCGTTCTGGCCTCCATGGCCTGCGGCTTCGCGACCAGCCTCAACGAGATGATCGCGTTCCGGCTCATCCAGGGCCTCTGCGGCGCAGCCCTCGTGCCGCTGTCTCAGACCGTGCTTCTCAACATCAACACCAAGGAACAGCATGGTTCGGCCATGGCGATCTGGGGCGCAGGCATCATGGTCGGCCCGATCATCGGTCCGACGCTCGGCGGCTGGCTGACGGAGACGTTCAACTGGCGCTACGTGTTCTTCGTCAATCTGCCGATCGGCATCCTGGCGCTCGCGGGCATGGTCCTGTTCCTGCCCAACACGCCGGTCCGCAAGCGCGGGTTTGATTTCTTCGGCTTCGCCATGTTGTCGCTGTTCATCGGCGCGCTGCAGCTATTCCTCGATCGCGGCGAGCAGATCGACTGGTTTTCCTCGGCCGAATGCTGGATCGAACTGGGCCTCGCTGTCTCCGGCCTTTGGGCTTTCGTGCTGCACATCACCGGCCGGAAAGACGCCTTCATCGACCCGAAGATCTTCACCGACAAGAATCTCGTGATGGCGCTGGTCATGATCTTCGTCGTTGGCATGATCCTGCTTGCGGGCCTCGCCCTGCTGCCGCCGATGCTGCAAGGCATCCTCGGCTATCCGGTGGTGACGACCGGCTTCGTCCTGGCTCCGCGCGGCGTCGGCACGATGATCTCGATGATCGTCGTCGGCCGGCTGATCGGCAAGTTCGACACACGGCTGCTGATCCTCGTGGGCCTGCTGCTCACCGCACTGTCGCTCTACCAGATGAGCGGCTTCTCGCCCCAGATGGACGAATGGCCGATCATCACCTCGGGCATCGTGCAGGGGCTGGGGCTGGGGCTCGTCTTCGTGCCGCTGTCGACGCTGGCCTTCGCAACGCTTGAGCCGAAATTCCGGCCGGACGCTGCCTCGCTGTTCAGCCTCCTGCGCAACATCGGCTCGTCGGTCGGCATCTCGATCGTGTCGGTGGAACTCGCGCACAATCTGATCATCGAGCGCACGTCGCTGATCGAAGGGCTCAACCCCTTCAATGCCAACTTCGCCAACGCCATGAGCCGGATGGGCGGCATGGACACCGGGGCGGTGATGGGCATGCTGAACGGCCAGGTCCAGGCCCAGGCGGCAATGGTCGCCTATGTCGACGACTTCAAGCTGATGATGATCATCACGCTGATCGCCGTGCCGCTGCTGCTGTTCATGAAGCCGCCGAAGAAGAGCGGGGGCGGCGAGGCCGGGCACGCACCGGCGATGGAGTAGCTTTCGGCTCGGTCAAGGCCGGGCCGGGCAACGTGTCGCTTCGACCAGTTACGAAACGAAAGCAGTCTGGTCAGGCCTATACACCGTCGACGCGATCAGACGTTCCTTCGATTCCGGTGAATGACGCTCAATCGGCGATCAGCATCTCTTCTTCGGCCCTTCGTGCCGCCCGCCGCTTGCGGATGGCGAAGAACACGGCAAGGCCGAGGAAGAAGAAGACCATCACGTAGAGTCCGATCGAAATTCCGCTGGAGACGAAGACCCAGGGGTCGCCGGCGGAGATCGCAAGAGCCCGGCGCATGTTCGCCTCCATTTCGCCGCCCAGAAGCAGGCCCAGCACCACCGGCACGACGGCGATATCGAGCTTTCTGAGCACGAAGCCGAGAAGACCGAAACCGACCATGACGACAAGGTCGAATGTGGAGTGGCTGAGCGAATAGACGCCGACGAACGAGATCATCACCACGAAGGGCATGAGCGCCCAGAGCGGGATCGACAGCATCCGGGTGAAGACGCCGACCAGCGGCAGGTTGAGGAGCAGAAGGAAAACGTTCGCCATGAACAGCGAGGCGATCAGCCCCCAGACGATCTGCGGCTGGTCGTGAAAGAGCAGGGGCCCCGGCGTGATGTTCAGTGAGATCAGCAGCGCGAGCAGCACCGCCGTGGTGCCGGACCCCGGGACGCCGAGCGCCAGCATCGGCACCAGCGCGCCGCCGGCGGCCGCATTGTTGCCGGCCTCGGGTGCCGCGACCCCTTTGGGATCGCCGGTGCCGAAGGTCTTGTCCTTGTCGGAGAAACGTCGTTCGACCGTGTACGCCAGGAACGAACCCAGCGAGGCGCCGGCGCCGGGCAGGATGCCGGAGACGAAGCCGACCAGCGATCCGCGGAACATCGCCGGAATCGTGCCCTTGATGTCGTTCCAGCGGGCGAAGGCGCGTTTGACGGGGATGGCGCCGGTGCGGTCTCCGAGCTTCACCTCGAGCAGGATCAGCACCTCGGAGATCGCGAACAGGCCAACGATGGCGATGATCGCCTGGAAGCCGTCGTACAGATGAATATCGCCGAAGGTGTATCGAGCAGTGCCGCTCTGCGGGTCGATGCCGACGGTGCTCAGTGCCAGCCCGATCGCCGCACCGAGCAGGGTTTTTGCCGGATTGGACCCGGTGACGCCGCCGATCGTCGCGAAGGCCAGCAGGTAGAGCGCGAAATATTCCGCAGGTCCGAAATGGATGGCAAACCTAACGAGCAGCGGCGCGAACAGCATCAGGCCGATGGTCGAGGTGATGGCGCCGACGAAGGACGCGATGCCGGAGATGGCCAGGGCCTCCGGCGCCTTGCCGTTCTTGGCCATGGGATAGCCGTCGAGGCAGGTCATCATCGCCGGCTCGTCGCCGGGAATGTTCAACATGATCGACGAGATGCGCCCGCCGTACATGCAGCCGTAATAGACGCAGGAGAGCAGGATCAGCGCCGAACCGGCTGGCAATTGCAGCGAGAAGGCGAGCGGGATCAGGATGGCGACGCCGTTGACCGGGCCGAGGCCCGGCAGGGCGCCGACGATCGTGCCGACGAAGCAGCCGACGAGCGCCAGCGTGATATTGATCGGCGTCAGCGCTTCCCCGAAGCCTTGAAACAGAAAACCGAGGGTTTCCACCGAAACTCCTTCAAGCCGTCGAGGCGGCGGTAGCGGTCAGCCGAAGATCGGACCGACCGGCAACGGCAGGTCGAAGCCGAAATTGAAAAGCACATAGAGTCCGAGGCCGATGGCAATGCCGCAGAGGACGGACTGCAGCCACGATCCGCCGAGTATCTTCGACAGCACGACCGAGATCAGCATCGTCGAAAGCGGGAAACCGAGCGGTTCCAGAATGAACGGATAGACCAAAAGCGCGATGATCGTGCCGATCTGCCCGAGCGCCTGCGGCCATCTAAACCATTCCGGGTTCGGATCCGGCCGGATCACCAGGAACAGTGCGAAGAGACCGAGTGGGAAGGCGACGATTCGCGGGAACAGCGACGGTCCGGCCGGGTCCCCGAAGGCGATGGTATAGTCGCCTGCGGTGAACCAGTACCAGATAGCGAGGGCGAACAGGATCGCCCCCGCGATGCGATCGCTCAGTCGAGCGGCCATGGGCGCGGTCCTACTTGATGACGCCGATCGCCTGGGACAATTGGTGCATCTTGTCCTCGGACTGCTTGGCGAACGTCTGGAACTCGTCGCCTCCGCGCCAGATCGGGGTCAGGCCCGACTTCGTGGCGGCTTCCTTCCAGCCGTCGGAATCATAGAGCTTGTGCAGGATGTCCACCCAGCCCTTGTAGGCTGCGTCGTCGACCTTGCCGCCCATGTAGAAGCCGCGCCAATTGTAGCCTTCGACGTCGAAGCCCTGTTCCTTGGCCGTTTTGACCTTCGGATAGGCTTCGAGACGGTCGGTGCCGAGAACCGCGAGCGCGTCGACGTCGCCGGACTTGATGAAGCCGCCGATCTCGCCGATGTCGACGAGAACGACGTCGAGCTTGTCGCCGAGGAGCTGGGTCACGGCATCACCGCCGCCCTCGAACTGCACCCAGCGGATGGACTTCAGCGCGTCGTCGGGAACGCCTGCAGCCTGGGCCAGCATCAGGAAGCGCAGGTGATCATAGCCGCCGATTGCGGACGAGCCGCCGACAACGATCTTGGTGGGATCGGCCTTGATCGCCTTCATCAGTGCGCCGAGGTCGGCATATTTCGAGCCGCTCTTGGTCATCACGACGCCGACGTCGGCGCCAAGCATGGCGACCCAGCGCATCGCGCCGAAATCGGCCGGATACTTATCCTGGGCGAGCTGGGTGATGCCGACGGTGGATGTCGCGACGATGAGATTCGGGTCGCTGTTGCGCTTGGACGCGATGTTGGCATAGGCGACAGCGCCAGTGGCGCCGGCCATGTTGGTGACCTGCATGTTGCCCGGAATGAGCTTCTCTTCGGTGAGAAGACGGCCGGCGGTGCGGCAGGTGAAGTCCCAGCCGCCGCCCGGATTGGCCGGCGCAATGCACTCGGTATTCTCCGGTTTGAAATCTGCGGCGGAAGCCGGGACTGCAAAGGATGCCACGACAGCGGTTGCTGCCAGAATGCGCTTGATCGACATGTTTCCTCCCTGTGCCGCATTTTGCGGCGGACCCGGCGGGTTGCTGCCCCTCCGGATCAAGTGTGCTCCAGGACCGAAGCGATGGACGCTGTCGATCCCACAACGGTTTGCATCGCATCCAAGCTGGCGGATCGTCAAGGTGGTAGCGGCAGCTATCGATGCTGCATCGCGGTGGCGCTGCCGGCTGAAATGCTCCAGGCGATCGGCAATTTACTTCCCGTCCGCGCATCGGGTAAGGCATGCCCCATCGACCTGTCCAAGACGAAAAGGCTGCTGCCATGACCGAGAATCGAACCGTCGTGCCGATGCCCCTCAAGCCCGGCGCGAAGATCGAGATTTGCGACGTCGGGCCCCGTGACGGCTTCCAGATCGAGAAGAACTTGATCTCGACGGCCGACAAGATCGCCATCGTCGACGGCCTGATGGCAGCGGGCTTGAAGAAGATCCAGATCTCCTCCTTCGTCTCGCCGCGCGCCGTGCCGCAACTGGCCGATGCCGCTGAGGTCGTTGCCGGCGTCCACAAGCGGCCGGGTGTCATCTTCAGCGCGCTGGTGCCCAACGCCCGCGGCGCCGAGCGGGCCGCCGCGACAGACATCGACATCATGGGCCTGTTCTGCTCGGCCTCCGAATCGCACAGCCTGAAGAACGTCAACGCCTCGATCGACGAGACGCTGGCGCGCTTTCCGCCGGTCGTCGAGATCGCAGCGCAGGCCGGCAAGCGCGTCCAGGGCGGAATCGCCACTGTCTTCGGCTGTCCGTTCGAGGGCGAGGTCGCGACGGAAGCTGTGGTCAAGATCGCCCGCTTCTACCGCGATCTCGGAATCGTCGACCTCAATCTCGGCGACACCACCGGCATGGCGACGCCGACGACGGTGCGTCGGGTGATGGCGGCGCTGCGCGAGGCGGTGCCGGAGATGCTCGTCACCTTGCACTTCCACAACACCCGCGGCGTGGGCCTTGCCAATGTCCTCGTCGGGCTCGAGGAGGGTGTCCATCGCTACGATGCCTCGATCGCCGGGCTGGGCGGATGCCCGTTCGCGGCAGGCGCCAGCGGCAACATCTGCACCGAGGATCTGGTCTATCTGCTCGAAGAGAGCGGCTACAGTACCGGCATCGACCTCGACAGCCTGATCGAAACCGCCAGGTTCACCCAGCGGGTGATCGGGCGCGAACTGGCCGGCCAGGTGATGAAGGCCGGTCCGCGCCTGACGCGCCACGACGTCGGCGACGTGTCGACGGCGGCCGGCTGAGGCAGGATCGTGCAGCAGCCACTTGCCGGCATCCGGGTCGTCGACCTGACGCGCATCCTTTCGGGGCCTTTCTGTTCGATGATCCTCGGCGACCTGGGCGCCGAGGTGATCAAGGTGGAGACGCCGGGGTCCGGCGACCATGTGCGGGAATCGGGTGAGGTCGTCGACGGCCTGTCCTGGTATTTCGCCAGCTTCAATCGCAACAAGCGTTCGATGACGCTCGATCTGAAAACCAGCGAAGGCAAGGCGGTCCTGACCCGGATGATCGAGGGCGCCGATGTCCTCGTCGAGAATTTCCGGCCGGGTATTCTCGCGGCAATGGGCTTCACGGTCGAGCGTCTCAACGCGATCAATCCGCGGCTCGTGGTCGGTTCGATCAACGGTTACGGCTCCGAGGGCCCCTACAGCGATCGCCCGGCCTTCGACTTCATCACCCAGGCGATGTCCGGCTTCATGGCCGTCAACGGCACGTCGGAGAGCGGCCCGATTCGGGCCGCGCCGCCGCTCACCGACCTCATCGCTGGCCTTTACGCCGCGCTCGCCATCGTCGCGGCGTTGCGCACGCGGGACCGGGACGGCGAGGGGCAAGCGGTCGAGGCCTCGATGATGAACGGCATGATCTCGATGATGGCCTATCTGTCGGCCGCGCAGCTTGCGACCGGCAGCCCGCCGCCTCCAACGGGCAACGACCACCCGGTGATCGCGCCCTACGGCCTCTTCCACGGCGCCGACGGGGCCGTGGCGGTCGCACCCTCGACGCCGCCGACCTTGCAGCGCTTTATGGCCGCGATCGGTCTCGAAGGCCTGCTCGCCGACACGCGTTTCGACACCAACGCCAAACGCATGGCGCGGCGCGTTGAACTCAACGCCCTGATCGACGTGGCGATGGCAAGCGAGACCCAGGCCGTCTGGATCGAGCGCCTCAATGCGGCGGGCGTGCCCTGCGGCCGGGTGCAGACCCTGGGCGAGGTCTTCGACGACCCTCAGGTCAGGGCGCAGGAGATGGTTCTCGACGTCGACCATCCGGGTCATGGCACGGTGCGGATGACCGGCTTTCCCATGAAGTTCGAGAAGACCCCGTCGACGGTGCGCCGCCCGGCGCCAGACCTGGGGGCCGATACCGACGCGGTGCTGGCCGAGACGGGCTACGGGCCAGACGAAATCGCGGCGTTTCGAGCGGCAAAGGTGATCTGACAGGGCCGCGCCGGTTGCGCATCGGACCGTAGCCGACCACCAAGACCGTTCATGCCCCACACCGTCGATGCACTAGATGAAAACCATATCGCCACGCGTTTTGATCCTGCAGCTCGAGGCACCACATCATGTTCGGACTTCCCCCCTTTCCCGATGCAATCGCGCGAGGGCTCCTGCTCGGCGCCGTCGGGCTCGCCTTCGTCATCCTGTTGGTGCGGGTGATCGGGCTGCGATCGTTTTCGAAGATGACGGCCTTCGACTTTGTGATCACTCTGGCCACCGGTTCGCTGCTCGCGAGCGCCGGGACGGTCAGTTCTTGGCCGAACTATCTGCAGGCGCTGGTGGCGATCGTCGCGTTGATGGGCCTGCAGGTGATCCTGGCGATCTATCGGCGCTCCTATGGCGGGGCCAGCAGCCCGATCGAGAACGAGCCGCTGATCCTGATGCGCGACGGGGTTTTTCTCGACGCGGCGCTGAAGGCGAGCCGGGTTTCGCGCGACGACGTTCTCGCCAAGCTGCGCACCGCCAACGTCTTGCGGCTTCCCGACGTTCGTGCCGTCGTTTTGGAAACGACCGGCGACATCTCCGTCCTGCATGGCGACCACCTCGACGACGAACTGATGGACGGTGTTCGCGGCCGGCCATAGGGCCGGCCGATGCTTTCAAAGGAGCCGGCGCCACGACGGCAAACGGCGAGAGCCGCCAGGCCCCCGCCGTCTTCGTCCTGAATGAAATCCGTTCCGGTCAGAGCCGGTCGGCATGCCAGCGCAGATGGTCGTCCATGAAGGTCGAGATGAAGTTGTAGCTGTGATCGTAGCCCGGCTGGCGGCGAAGGGTCAGGGCGATGCCGGCCTCGTTGCAGGCCTGTTCCAGCAGCTCCGGTTTCAACTGCGGCTCCAGGAAATTGTCGGCTCCGCCCTGATCGACGAGCAGGTCGTTCACCCGCGCGCCGTCCTCGATCAGCGCAACGGCGTCGTGCCGCCGCCACGCGGACTTGTCGGCGCCGAGATAGAGCGGCAGCGCCTTGTGGCCCCAGGGCACCTGGCTCGGCGCGACGATCGGCGCGAAGGCCGAGACCGCCTTGAAGCGCTCTGGATGCTTGAGGCCCAACGTCAGTGCGCCGTGGCCACCCATGGAATGCCCCATGATCGACTGGCGGGTCATGTCGGCCGGGAAGTTCGCCGCGACCAGCGCCGGCAGTTCCTCGGTGATGTAGGTCTCCATCTTGTAGTGCCTGGCGAAGGGCTCCTGCGTGGCGTCGAGATAGAAGCTTGCGCCGAGCCCCATGTCGTAGGCCCCTTCCGGATCGTCGGCGACGCCTTCGCCCCGTGGGCTGGTGTCGGGCGCGACGAAGATCAGGCCGAGCTCGGCGCAAAGCCGGCGATACTCGCCCTTGTCCATGACGTTGGCGTGGGTGCAGGTGAGGCCGGACAGGTACCAGACGACCGGCAGCTTCGCGCCGTCCTCGTGCGGCGGCACGAAGACCGCGAAGGTCATGTCGGTGGAGGTGGCGCTGGAGGCGTGGCGATAGACGCCCTGCACGCCGCCATGTGCCTTTGCGGTGGAAACGGTTTCGAGCGGCATTCGTGCTCCTTCGTGAATGAGATTTCGCGCCGTTGAAGGCCGCCTCGCGGCAGGGCACGCTGAGATGTGTCGCCTGAAGACGCCAGACGTATTCGTGCGGCGGTTCAGTCGGCGGGACGGCGCATGTCGAGATGCGGAATGCCATCCTCCAGATAGGGCTCCGAAACCGGCGTGAACCCATGCCGAGCGTAGAAGCCCGTGAGATGGGCCTGGGCTGACAGGTCGATGGCGTGACCGGCAAATCGCTCGGCGCAGAACCGCAGCGCCTCGACCATCATGCGATGACCGAGACCGCCGCCGCGATGGGCCCTGGCGGTCGCGACCCGCCCGATGCGGGCGCACTCGACCGGCTCGGAGGGCGCAAAGACCCGCAGGCAGCCTGCCAGCGCGTTGCCAACGAAAACCCGAAGGTGCGTTGCCTTCGGGTCGGCCCCGTCGATCTCGGCGAAGGCGCAGGCCTGCTCGACGACAAAGACATCCATGCGCAGGCGCAGGAGGTCGTGGACCTCCCGGCCTGTCATTTCGTCGAAGGCGCACCAGCGCCAATCGTAGTTGTCAGTTGTCAACTGTCCGAGTTCAATAAACGACGACCGAGCGGATCGACTGGCCCGCATGCATCAGGTCGAAGCCCTTGTTGATCTCCTCGAGCGTCAACGTGTGGGTGATCATCGGATCGATCTGGATCTTGCCGTCCATGTACCAGTCGACGATCTTCGGCGTGTCGGTCCGACCGCGGGCGCCGCCGAAGGCCGAGCCCTTCCAGACCCGGCCGGTGACCAGCTGGAAAGGCCGGGTGGAGATTTCCTTGCCCGATTCCGCCACGCCGATGACCACAGAGACGCCCCAGCCGCGATGGCAGGCTTCGAGCGCCTGGCGCATCACCATGGTGTTGCCGGTGCAGTCGAAGGTGTAATCGGCGCCGCCACCGGTCAGTTCGACGAGATGCGCCACGATGTCACCCGAAATCTCCTTCGGATTGACGAAATGGGTCATGCCGAAGCGCTCGCCCCATTCCTTTTTGTCGTTGTTGATATCGACGCCGATGATCTTGTCCGCCCCGACGAGCCTTGCGCCCTGGATGACGTTCAGGCCGATGCCGCCGAGGCCGAAGACGACGACGTTGGAGCCCGGCTCGACCTTGGCCGTGTTGACGACGGCGCCGACGCCCGTGGTGACGCCGCAACCGCAGTAGCATGCCGACTTGAAGGGCGCGTCGTCGCGGATTTTCGCGACCGCGATCTCTGGCAGCACCGTGAAGTTCGAGAAGGTCGAGCAGCCCATGTAGTGGAAGATCGGCTGGCCCTTGTAGGAAAAGCGCGATGTGCCATCCGGCATGACGCCCTTGCCCTGGGTGGCTCGGATCGCCGTGCACAGGTTCGTCTTGCCCGAGAGGCACGACTTACACTGGCGGCATTCCGGCGTGTAGAGCGGGATGACGTGGTCGCCGGGCTTCACCGAGATCACACCCTTGCCGACCTCGCGCACGATGCCGGCGCCCTCGTGGCCCAGAACCGAGGGAAACAGCCCCTCCGAATCGAAACCGTCCAGCGTGTAGGCGTCGGTGTGGCAGATGCCCGTCGCCATGATCTCGACGAGCACCTCGCCGTCCTTGGGGCCTTCGAGGTCGAGCTCGACGATCTCCAGCGGCTTCTTGGCTTCGAAAGCGACGGCGGCGCGTGTCTTCATGCGAATAACTCTCCGAAAGTGCCCGGCCGCTTGCTAACCGGTCCCGCCCCGATTGGAAAGCTTGGAAGATGGGCCGCGGGCGGCTTTTCGCCTTGCGAGCCGCACGGGTCTGTGTCTTTCAGTCGAAGAACGGCGCCACGATCTGCCGCTCGCCCAGCATGAAGGCATCGGCCACGTGGCGCAGCGGTGCCACGTCGACGTCGCTCGCGCCGGAAGCGACCAGTTCGACGAACCGCCGGTAGATGCCGGCATACTCGGCCTCGGGCTCCTGCGAGACGAGTTCGCCGTCGAGGCTCATCTTGGCGCCACCCTCTGCGAGGTCGAGACGTCCGCCATCGGTTTCGACCGAAATGTCCCAACTCTGAGGTCCGGTCTGGCGCCAGTCGAAGATGGCTTCGACCCTGGTGCCGTCGAAGCCCTCGAACACCAACTGCGCCGCGATCGGCGCTGCGCGATTCTCCGGAAATTCCAGCACCGCTTCATGCAGGAAGACCGGGCGCGGCAGGATTTCGGTCGCGATCGAGAGGGCGTTGATACCCGGATCGAAGACGCCGAGGCCGCCGGGCTGCCAGATCCAGTCCTGGCCGGGATGCCAGTGGCGGACATCCTCCTTCCAGCTGATCGACATCTTGTCGATGCGCTTGTCCGCCAGCCATGTTCTCGCCGGAGCGACGGCTGGGGCGAAGCGGGAATGCCAGGTGGCGAAAAGCGTCAGGCCCAGCGAGGTGGCGAGATCGCGCAGCACCTCGACCTCGCTCAGCGTCGCGCCGGGCGGCTTTTCGAGGAGCACGTGCTTGCCGGCCCTGAGCGCCCGTTCGGCGAGCAGCGCCCGCGACTGCGGCGGGGTGCAGAGCGCCACCGCGTCGATCTCCGGTCCGTTCGCCAGCATGGCGTCGAGACTGTCGAAGCTCGCGATGTCGTCGAGCGTCGCGTTTCGGCTGGCCACCGCCACGAGATCTATGCCGTCCGTGCGGGCGACCGACGGCAGGTGCTGGTCACGGGCGATCTTGCCGACGCCGACGAGGCCGAGGCGGATTGATCCGCCTGATTTCTGCGCCGCGGCGACGGGCGCTGCATGCGATGGGGGAAGCGATTCGGCCATGATCTATCTCTCTGAGCGCCATCGCATTCGGAATAGCGATGGATTGCGCCAATTGCGACGTCGCGCGGCTGACCATTCCGTCCGGCCGCAATCGCCTAGCCTGCGGGTTCGCGCGTCACGTTTTCTTCGACCCTCGCATGGGAAAAGCGCAGCTTCGGCGCCTCGCTTTCGAAGGCCGCGACACGCGTGTCGTAATCCGGTGCGACGGTCCCGAACACCCGGTCCCAGAGCGAGAAGAAATTGGCGTAGTTGTAGCGGAACTGCGCGTGATGCTGGTCGTGATAGGTGGTGCACAGCATCGGCGAGGGCGAACGCGCCGTCGGCGAAGCGAAATATTCGAACCCCGCATGGCCGAAGGTGCCGTTGATCTGGTCGAACAGCCGGTGGAGGATCAGGATCACCGGCGAAAACGGCACGAGGAAGACGATCACCGCATAATAGCCTTGGGAGAGGGCCGTATCGACCAGGCCGATCGCATCATTGCTCCAGGCGGTCGGCGCGACGCTTTTGTGATGCAGTGCGTGGAAACGGCGATAGAGAGGCTTGGTGTGCAGGAGCCGGTGCGCGCCGTAGAACCAGGCGTCGAACAGCACCATGCACAAGAGAAACAACGGCACGGCGGTCCACCAGCTGAAGGCGAGCGGCGCAATCGCCCAGCCCTTGTGCTGCGCGAACAGGCCGATCGTGACCGAGAGGCAGGTCACGGCGATCGAGCCCAGGCTGATGCGGATTTCGGCATTGCGGCGGGTCTCGCCGCGACGCGAAGGTTGAATCCGCCGCGCCGGATTGCGCTCATTGAGCCAGGAAATCCCGAAGCCGAGCACAAAATAGATCGCCACCGTGACGGCGTAGATCACCGCCCACAGCGCGACGAAATCGGCAATGTCGGATCCGAACGACGGCATGCCCTCTCCTGTCATCGAGCCAAGGGGTCGAGGCGTGCAACCGCCCGCGGGCGAAGTCCGCTCGTTGGCAGCTTTTAAGGGATGACGTTGAGTTTTGAAACCGTCCGTCCACGGTGATCTTTAACGTCGCCAGCAGCGTCAGGCGAGCGGTCGCTCCTCGCCAACCCCGTCGAGCCTTTTCTCCCGCGTCATTTGCCGTTCGGCCTCAAGCACGCCGGAGGCTCGAAGTTCCGCGCGGATCTTGTCGATCGGCGGCGAGTAGAGAAAGCCGAAGGACACGCCGTGGTCCTTGCCCTCGACGGCGTGGTGC
>JBBSUS010000002.1:0-16205 GCA_038234195.1 Hyphomicrobiales bacterium
AGGGCCTTTATTGTCCGCCGGGAGACTTCTACATCGATCCGGTCGGCAAGGTTGAGCGGGCACTCGTCACCCACGGCCATGCCGACCATGCGCGGCCGGGCAACGACAAGGTGCTGGCGACGCGGCAGACGCTCGACATCATGGCGCTACGGTATGGGGAAGAGTTCTGCCGGGAGCGCCAGGCGGCCGCGCTCGGCGAGGCGATCACGATCGGCGACGTGACGGTCAGCTTTCATCCGGCAGGCCACGTGCTCGGCTCGGCGCAGATCGCCGTTGAGCACAAGGGTCTCCGGATCGTCGCCTCGGGCGATTACAAGCGCCGAGCCGACCCGACCTGCCAAGGCTTCGAGCCGGTTGCGTGCGACGTCTTCATCACCGAAGCCACCTTCGCGCTTCCCGTCTTTCGTCATCCCGACACGGCCGAAGAGATCGACAAGCTGCTCGCCTCCGTCCGCCAGTTTCCCGAGCGGGCGCATCTCGTCGGCGCTTACGCTCTGGGCAAGGCGCAGCGGGTGATCAGGCACATTCGCGAGGCCGGCTACGACGCGCCGATCTACATCCATGGCGCGCTGAAAAAGCTCTGCGACTATTACCAGAGCCAAGGCATCGATCTCGGCGACCTGCGCCCCGCGACCATCGAGGCGGGCAAGGCAAGTGGCAAGCCCGGTGATACGACGCGGAAGGCCGATTTCGCCGGGGCCATCGTCGTCGGGCCGCCCTCGGCCTTCGCTGACAAATGGGCGCGGCGCTTTCCCGATCCGGTCTCCTGCTTCGCCTCCGGCTGGATGCGGGTGAGGCAGCGAGCCCGCCAGCGCGGCGTTGAGCTGCCGCTGATCGTCTCGGACCATTGCGACTGGGACGAACTGACCGAGACGATCGACGAGATCGCTCCGCAGGAGGTGTGGGTGACTCACGGCCGCGAGGAGGCGTTGGTGCGCTGGTGCGAATTGCGCCAACTCAGCGCCAGGCCGCTGCATCTCGTCGGCTACGAGGACGAGGCGGAATAGGGCGCCGGGTTGACCTGGAGCGTGATCGATAAAAGTGGGCGCCGGCTTGACGAAAACCTCATGCGCAGACGCCAGCTTTTGTCGCGATGATGACCGAGACCAACGCCCTTGCGCCCTAGGCTCCCGGCTGGGGCGCCAGCACGCCGTCCGGGCTCGCATGATCCACCGCCTGCGGCAGCGACTGTGCCAGCACGCTTGCCACCTCGCCCATCGGCACGCCGAGCTTTTCGGCCATGGCCTGAAGCTGCGGATTGCCGAGCGCGGAGCGGATTTCGTCGGCTGTGATCGGCTCGTTCGGCCCCTTGCCCAGCCAGGAATTGACGCGCTGGCCATAGCCGGCATTGTTGAGCTGGACGACCACGCCATCCAGCCCGCCGACCGCCTTGAGACCGGACTGCAGCAGCGCGCTAAGGCCGCCACCTTCCGCGGTGTTGCCGGAGAGCAGACCGCCAAGACTGTCCAACAGACCCATGGTTTAAATCCTTATGATCGCGAGAAACGACACGGTCGGCTGGGCGGTGTGAGACGGCGGCCATTGCTGCCGCCGTGCCGCTTGCGCATCCCGCGTTTGAGCAGATCAGCTCTTCAGCTTGGCATTGCAGAGGCTGTAATAGCCGCCGCCCTTCATGATCCACTTCAGCCCTGCGAGTTTGTTGGCGTCCTTGTTGGCGTGATACGCGTCGAGACAGGTGTGCATCCGGCCTTTGGCCGGGGTCTGGGACGCATATTTCTTGTCGATCGATTGCGGGAAGGGCACGCCCTTGGGCGCGACCTTGGATGGCGCGGCCGGCTCCGGCGCACGTTCGGTGTTGGCCGCGGTCGGCTCGGATACGATCGGAGCCGCGGCGACCTTGGCCGTCGTGTCGGGCTTTGCAGGCGCCGCGCTGGCGGCTGAAGCTGCGCCGGGCGCGGCGTCAGCGCCGCAGTTCGCCTTGCGGAAATCGCTGTAGTTCATGCCCTTCAGCGTGTCCGCCGCCTTCGACTTTTGGTACAGCGCGCCGCACTCCTTGGAGCCGAGCGCTTGCGCAGGGGCCGTGAAGGCAAAGGCGGCGCCGGCGAGCGCGATTGCAGGAATGAAGTGACGAATGGCCATTGCGGCTCCCCCTGGTGCAAATGCGAAGCAACCGGCGCGTTCACCATCCGGCAAGAATGAGTTTATCCTTCGTCCGGGCCGTTGCAAGCCGCATGAAGATTGCTTTCTGGAAAGTATTCGACGCCGGCGTCGGTCCTCGGACGACGGGCTTCCGGGGGGCCTGGCCACTCGAAGGCGCGAAAGACGTCACGCCGGCGCGCTGGCGTGGCGAAATGGCGGATCGATCGGTCTCTCGTCCGGGCTCTGGAACAGAATCGCGTGTCGCTGCAGGCTACGGCTCGCCCAACACATAGCCTGCCAGATGCGACGCCATATAGGCGTATCCCTCGGCCGACGCATGAAACCCGTCGCGGGAAAAGCCCGCCGGTTCGACGCGGGGCAGCGAGGTCGCGGCGATCGCACCGCGCTCGACGCACAAGCGCGCGCCCATGCGGCGGATGATCTTGGCACGGCGTTCGAGGATTTGGGCCAGCGCCTTGGGGAGCGCCGGGACGCGGTTGAGGTCGACGGGCGGCGACCAGATGATGCGGGCCTCCGGCCATTTGGCGTGCAGCGCATAGAGAAGCCCGCCGAAGGCCGTCTTGAACCGCCGGGCGGAGTGGAAGTTCTTGGCGTCGTTGGTGCCGATATGCAGGACGATGTGGCTGTAGGGCACGGCTGCAAGGTTCGGCACGACATGATCGCGGATTTGCGCCGAGACCGCCGAATTGGAGCCGGCCGCGCGCCAGGCGACGATACGGCCGCTCGCGGCGTGGAGCTGCTCGGCCAGCCGTGGCGCGAGGCTGTCTTCCACCCGGGTCACCCCGACGCCGGCGGCCGAGCTGTCGCCGAGAACCAGCAGTCGGATCGTTGGATCGGCGGTTTCACCCCAAACCCATTCGCCGGGGCTGTTCGATGGGGAGGCGCCGACGATGCCCGAGACCGGTCCGGCCGGCGGCGCCATCCGCTCGACGCGGCGGCGCGTCGCCAATCCTTCCCAGACATAGACCGGAAACGCGAGCCAGGTGAGGAAGGCGGTCTTGAACATCATGGGCTTTTGCCCTCAGGCCTTGAGGACTTCGACGCCTGGCAGCGGCTTGCCCTCCATCCATTCCAGGAAAGCCCCACCTGCCGTCGAGACGTAGGTGAAGTCGTCCGCCACCTTGGCCTGGTTCAGCGCCGAGACCGTGTCGCCGCCACCGGCCACCGAGACCAGCTTGCCGGCCTTGGTGAGTTCGCCGGCATGATGGGCCGCTGCCATCGTTGCCTTGTCGAAGGGTTCGATCTCGAACGCGCCGAGCGGCCCGTTCCAGACCAGCGTCTTGGCCTTGTCGAGCCAACCGTTGATGACGGTCACAGTGCGCGGCCCGGCATCGAGGATCATCGCATCGGACGGGACGTCGGCAACCGGAACCGTCTCGGAGGTCGCGCCCGCCTTGAATTCGCGTGCCACCACTGCGTCGGTCGGCAGCACGATGGCGCAACCGCTCGTCTTGGCGGCCGCAAGGATGCGCTTGGCCGTCGCGGCCAGATCGTGTTCGCAGAGCGACTTGCCGACGTCGACGCCCTGTGCGGCCAGGAAGGTATTGGCCATGCCACCGCCGATCACCAGCGCGTCGACCCTGCCGACGAGGTTTTCCAGGAGGTCGATCTTGGTCGAGACCTTGGCCCCGCCGACGATCGCAACGACCGGGCGCTCGGGATCGCCGAGGCCCTTCTCCAGCGCTTCCAGCTCGGCCTGCATGGTGCGACCGGCATAGGAGGGAAGGTGGTGTGCGAGGCCTTCCGTCGAGGCGTGTGCGCGGTGGGCGGCAGAAAACGCGTCGTTGACGTAGATATCGCCGAGCGAGGCCAACTGCGAGACAAACTCTGCCTCGTTCGCTTCCTCGCCCGGGTGGAAGCGGGTGTTCTCGAGCAGGACGACGTTGCCGTCCCTCAGCGCAGCGACGATACCGGCCGCGACCGGGCCGATGCAGTCGTCGGAAAAGCCGACGGGCTGCTCCAGCATTTCAGAGAGAATGGACGCCAGCGGCTCCAGCGACATATCGGGGTTCGGCTTGCCCTTCGGTCGACCGAAATGCGCCAGCAGGATGACCCGTCCGCCCTTTTCGGAGATTTCGCGGATCGTCGGCAGGATGCGCTCGATGCGGGTGCGGTCGGTGACCTTGCCATTCTGCATCGGGACATTGAGGTCGACCCGCACGAGCACGCGCTTGTCCGTGACGTCCGCGTCGTCGAGGGTCTTGAACTGCGTGGTCATGTGGCCTCCTTCAGAAAACCGCGCCCGCCTGCCGGCGATGTAGCGTAAAGCGGGCCGCAAGGGCAACCGGCCAGGGGGCGTCGCGGGTTTCGAAGCGCCTTTGCAGAGGCCTTGCGTGAAACGCGATCGCGTGCGTTCGCTCGCCTGCGGCTCAGCCGTCCCTGCGTCGGAACGGCTTCCTCGCCAGCGCCAGGAGATCGCGCAAACTGAGGAACAGCGGCAACTGGGTGCCGGCGCCCTCGGGCTCCAGCGACAGCCCCGCGTCGACCACGGTACCGTCGACGCCGATTTCACGCACGATCAACTCGATCGGTCTGATGGTGACCCGATCGCCATATTCGGCCCGCCCGCCCAGCCGGGCAATCATCAGGTCCGAGATCGACAGTGACGCGTCCTCCGAGGAAAGCTTCGCGCCGTAGGCGACGACGAGCCCTTCGGCCGGGGTCGACGGGTCGACGGTGAATTCGCCAAAGAATTCGGCGTCGTCGCCGCGCACTTCCGCGGGGCTTGCAAACAGCCGATCGAGCAGCGGCGGATAACGCGGCGAGATGAACAGATAGACGTAGTCGCCGGCCCTCAGCCGCCCCGCATATTGGTAGCGCATCGAGCGGCCGTCGCGGATCACCAGCGATGGCCGGGCCCAACGCGGCACCCGCTCGCCGCGCGCCACGGGGCTGTCCGGCACGACCCGGTAGGACAGGAGCTCGTGGTTGGCCGTGCCCGGCAGCTCCAGTTCCACCTTCTCGATCGGCCCGATGCGCGGCGGCACCACGAGACCGAGGCGCCGCGCCACAATGCCCAGCGTCCAGCCCTGCACGAGCAGCGAGGCGAGGACGATGATGAAGGCGGTGTTGAAGAAGAGCCGCGCGTCGTCGAGACCGCCGAGAAGCGGCAGGATGGCGAGCAGGATCGACACGGCCCCGCGCAGTCCCACCCAGGAGACGAACGCCGTCTCCCGGCGCGGAAAGTTGAACGGCAGGAGGCACAGCCACACCGCGAAGGGCCGTGCCACAAAGATCAGGAAGGCGGCCAGCGCCGTCGCCTGCCAGATGATGGTGCCGAACTGCGAAGGCGTGGCCAGGAGGCCGAGGATCAGGAACATGACGATCTGGGCCAGCCAGGTCAGCCCGTCCTGAAAGCGTTTGAGGCTCGGTGCCGTCCGCAGCCCGCTATTGCCGGCGTAAAGGCCCGCGACGTAGACGGCGAGGAAGCCCGAACCACCGACGGCGCCGGTGAGGGCGAAGACGAGCAGCGCGAGTGCGACGGTGAAGATCGGCAGAAGCCCCCTGTCGATCTTCAGCCTCGATACGATGAGCCGGATCATCCAGCCACCGGCAAAGCCGAAGACGAGACCCAGCCCCATCTGTTCAGTGAACCCAACGAGAACGTCGAGGCCGAGTTCGTCGAAGCCGCCGCCGGTTCGCAGGAGTTCGACCAGCGCGATGGTGAGGAAGATCGCCATCGGGTCGTTGGTGCCCGATTCGATCTCGAGCAGCGAGCGCACCCGGTCGCGGATCGCGATGTTGCCGACGCGCAGGAGGAAGAACACCGCCGCCGCATCCGTCGAGCCGACGATGGCGCCGAGCAGCATGCCCTCGACCGGACGAACGTGCAGCAGCCAGGACGCCGCCATGCCGAACAGGCCCGCCGTCACCAGTACGCCCACCGTGGCGAGTGTGAGCGCCGGCGCTGCGGCCTGCCGGAACGCCTGCAGCGAGGTTCCGAAGCCGGAATCGAAAAGAATGACGGCGAGCGCCAGCGTCCCGACGAAATAGGCCAGGCCGGCATTGCTGAAATCGATTCCGATCCCGTCGACGCCCGCCAACAGCCCGATGCATAGAAACAGCAGCAGCAGGGGCGCCCCGAAGCGGAAGGCGAGCAGGCTCGAAAAGGCGGCAAAGACGACGAGGACCGTGCCAACGAGAATGATCAGATAAAGCGATTCGAGCATGACGGCGGGCAAGGCTTTCGAGCGGCGTCGGGCGAGGTGGAAGATCGTCGCGTGCGTTCGCGACCGATATACGGCGGCCGTCGGATTTTCGCTGCGGAATCGGTTCAAATGGAATGCCGGAGCACCAATGCAAAACGGGGCAGTCGATCGACCGCCCCGTTTGCAAGTTCCGGAGGTCCGCGATGCCAAGGCCATGCCGTCGGTCAACGCGAATCGGGAGAGGGTGGAGTCCTCAGCCGGCCTGCGTCATCGCGATCGCAGTGTCGGACATGCGGTTCGAGAAGCCCCATTCATTGTCGTACCATGACAGGATCCGCACGAACGTGCCGTCCATGACCTTGGTCTGGTCCATGTGGAAGATCGACGAATGCGGGTCGTGGTTGAAGTCGCAGGAGACGTTCTTGTCATCGGTGAAGGCCAGGATGCCCTTCAGCGGCCCCGAGGTCGCGGCGTTGCGGATCGCCCCGTTGATCTCTTCGATCGAGGTTTCGCGCTTGGCCACGAACTTGAAGTCGACGACCGAGACATTCGGGGTCGGGACGCGGATGGCGACGCCATCGAGGCGACCTTTCAACTCGGGCAGGACGAGCGTCACGGCTTTTGCGGCGCCGGTCGAGGTGGGGATCATCGACAGGGCTGCGGCGCGGCCGCGATAGAGATCCTTGTGCATGGTGTCGAGCGTCGGCTGGTCGCCCGTATAGGAATGGATCGTGGTCATGAAGCCCTTGTCGATGCCGATGGCGTCGTTGAGGACCTTGGCGACCGGGCCGAGGCAGTTGGTCGTGCAGGAGGCATTGGAGACGATGGTGTCGCTGGCCACGAGGCTCTTGTCGTTGACGCCGAAGACGATGGTCTTCTCGCCGGAACTGGCGTTCGAAAGCGGGCCCGAGATCAGCACCTTCTTGGCGCCGGCCGTCAGATGCGCCGAGGCCTTGGCCGGATCGGTGAAGATGCCGGTGCACTCCATCGCGATGTCGATCTTCAAGTCGCCCCAGGGCAGCGCCTTCGGATCGCGCTCGGCGTAGACCTTGATCGGGCCGCGGCCGACGTCGATCGTGTCGCCGTCGACGGTCACGGTGCCAGGGAAGCGACCGTGCACGGAATCGTAGCGAATGAGGTGAGCATTGGTCTCGACGGGACCGAGATCGTTGATGGCCACCACTTCGATGTCCGTGCGTCCGGATTCGACGATCGCCCGAAGCACGTTGCGGCCGATGCGGCCGAAGCCGTTGATTGCGACGCGTACTGCCATTGGTTGTCTCCTGTAACGGGTCTCGCCCTCTCGATCGGGTTAAGCCCATGTCGACCTGTCCCGCAAAGGCGTTCCGACATGGCTTTACAGGCCGCCCGGCACGCAATCAATCTTGGAGCGCACGCGCTTTTCTTAAGTCTCAGATCAGTTTTCGTTATGCTGCGCAGCGGCATCGGCCTTCCGCGAGTTCGGTGCTGCAAGCCCGAATGACCGGCATGGCGGCCGTCAGTCCGGCGCGTCGATATCGGCCGCCGCCTTGTCGGCCGCGTGGCGGGCCAGCACCGCCTCGACCGCCGCGTCGGCGGTGATGCCGAAATGCTTGTACAGCGCTTCGGCCGAGCCGCTGGCGCCGAATCCGGTCATGCCAACGAAGAGGCCGTGGCGACCGATGAAGGCGTCCCAGCCCTGGCGCACGCCGGCTTCGATCGCGACCTTGATCGACGGGCCGCCGAGCATCGCCTCGCGGTATTCCGGGCTCTGGCGCTCGAACAGTCCGACACAGGGCACCGAGACGACCCGCGTCGGCAATCCGTCGGCCTCCAGCCGCCGCCGCGCTTCGATCGCGATCTGCACCTCCGAGCCGGTGGCGTAGATCGTCACCTGCGCCTCACCCGAGGCCGGACTGATCTCGTAGGCGCCACGCGCGGACTTGTTCTCGTCGTGCTCGTCGAAGCGCAGCGCCGGAAGAGCCTGACGGCTCAGCGCCAGCACCGAGGGGGCGTCATGCGATTCCAGCGCCATCGCCCAGCATTCGATGGTCTCGACGGCATCGGCCGGACGAAAGACCTGGAGGTTCGGCATGGCCCTGAGCGACGCCAGATGCTCGACGGGCTGGTGGGTCGGCCCGTCCTCGCCGAGGCCGATCGAATCATGGGTCATCACATAGATCACCCGCTGCCGCATCAGCGCCGACAGGCGCATGGCCGCCCGGCAATAGTCGGAGAACACCAGGAAAGTGCCACCATAGGGGATGAGGCCGCCATGCAGGGCGATGCCGTTCATCGCCGCGGCCATCGCATGCTCGCGAATGCCGTAATGGATGAAGCGTCCGGCATAGCTGTCCGGGCCGATCTCGGCCATGTCGTCGGTGCGGGTGCTGACCGAGCCGCCGAGGTCGGCAGCGCCACCGACGGTTTCCAGCACCACCGCATTGATCGTTTCCAGCGCCACGTGCGAGGCCTTGCGGGTCGCCAGCGTCGGGCGGTCCTGGTTGAGCCGGCGCTTGGTCCGCTGCACGGCCTCGGTGAACCCGCTCGGAAGATCGCCGCGCATGCGCCGCTTGAAAAGGCCGCGCGCCTCGGCGTCGAGTTCGGACAGGCGCTGTTCCCACTCCTTGCGGCGCGGGATCGAACGCAGGCCCGCAAGGCGCCAGCGATCGCGGATATCCGACGGCACCTCGAACGGCTCGTGCGTCCAGCCGAGCGCCTTGCGGGTCGCGGCGATCTCGTCCGGTCCGAGGGCTGCGCCATGCGCCCTGGAGGTGCCTGCCGCCTTCGGCGCGCCATAACCGATCGTGGTCCTGGCAGCGATCAGCGTCGGGCGGTCGCTGCTCCACGCGGCGGTCAGGGCCGCCTCGATGGCGTCGTGATCATGGCCGTCGCAGGCGAGCGTGTTCCAGCCGCAGGCGGCGAAGCGCGCCGCCTGGTCCGTCGAATCCGACAGTGCCACCTTGCCGTCGATGGTCACACCGTTGTCGTCCCAGATGACAACCAGCCGGGCGAGCTTCAGGTGGCCGGCGAGTGAGATCGCCTCCTGGCTGATCCCCTCCATCAGGCAGCCGTCGCCGGCCAGCACATACGTCCGGTGATCGACGATCCCGTCGCCGAACTCGGCGTTGAGGATGCGCTCGGCGAGCGCCATGCCCACTGCGTTGGCCAGCCCCTGGCCAAGCGGTCCTGTGGTCGTTTCGATGCCGGCCAGGAGGCCGTGCTCGGGATGGCCGGCGGTTTTGGCGCCGAGCGTTCGGAACGTCTTGATGTCGTCGATCGCGATGTCGTCGTAGCCCAGAAGGAAGTTCAAGGCGTAGAGGAGCATGGAGCCGTGGCCGGCCGACAGCACGAAGCGGTCGCGATCGGCCCAACCGGGTTCGCGCGGATCGATGACGAGGATCTTGGTGAACAGAACGGTCGCGAGGTCCGCGGCGCCCATCGGCAATCCAGGGTGGCCGGAACCGGCCGCCTCGACCGCATCTGCTGCGAGGATGCGAATCGCATCCGCCATCTGGCGCTGCGTATCGGATGTCGTCATGGATCGTTTCCACTCGCTCGCGACGGCGAGCTTGGGGCAAGATGCGGCCCTGCCGACCAGCGCGTCGGATGGGCTCGGAGGGCCGGCAATGACCATAACGCAGGAGACGTTGTCAACAAACCGGTCGGTTCGAGCCGCATCCGCGCTTTTCAGCACGCCGCCGAGAGGTTAGAGCTTGGAAACGAACGACGCGCGCCTTGAGTGGGTTCGGGTCGCACGAGCACGAACGAAGTGAAGACGGGGGCGGTGAGGCGGCATGGCGGCAGACGAACCGTTCGAAGCGGCGCGCCAGCGTTTGCGGATCGCCATCGAGCGGCTGGAGCAGGCGGCAGATTTGCGCTCCGAGCGCGATCGCGTCACGCTCGGCGCCGGAGTCGAGATCCAGCGGAGGACCGCCGACCGCACGCGGCTAGCACGCGAACTTGATTCCGCGCTGGCCCGCGGCCAGCGGCTGGAGCGGGCCAACCGCGAGGTTTCCCAGCGGCTCGTCGACTCGATGGAGCACGTGCGCGACGTTCTCGAACGCCACAGATAGCCCGTTTAGCCCTGCCCGGGCCGTCCGCCATTTCATCCCAGGAGCCCCGTTGCCGTCATGCCTCAAGTGGTCGTCACCATCGACGAGAAGACCTATCGGATGGCCTGCGGCGAAGGCGAGGAGGCGCATCTGGAGGCGCTTGCGGCCGAAGTCGACGGCAAGATCGCCAGCTTGCGCGACGGTTTCGGCCAGATCGGTGACCTGCGCCTGACGGTGATGGCGGCGATCATGGCGACCGACGAACTCTCCGAGGCGCGCCGCCGCATCAAGGAGTTGGAGGGCGGCCTGAAGGACAAGGCGACGCGCTCCGGCGAGGTCGAGGCGGTGCGGGCCGCCGAGCGCAGCGATTTCGTCGACGCGATGAACGAGACCGCCGAGGCACTGGAGCGGCTCGGGATCCGTTTGGCGGACGGCTGACCGGCACCTGTGCGCACGAGGCTGCGGAGCGCGATGGTCTGCGGCTTGGCGCCGCTTGTCGGCTTACTTCTGCGTGGGCCGTATTGTTGCTCCGAAGTGCGGCGCTATCTCGTCTTGGCGAAGGCGTGGCCTTCCAGCGCCGGTGGTGGTGCAAATTCTCCTCCACCTGGCGATACTTCCAAAATCGACGGTTTAAAAAGCGATGACGGCATGAGCCAAGGCAGCGAGCAGGATTTCGGCGGCAGGGCTCGGGTCGATGACACGGTGGCCGCAAGAGCCATCGGCAGGCGTGGCGGCCTGCGCCTTGCTGCGCGCGCCCTGACGTTCCTGGTCGCGCCGCTGATGCTGGTGGCCTTGTCCGGCTGTGCAGGAGCACTCAACGCGTTCACCAGCGGCGCCGGCTATGCGGTGGTCAAGGACATCCGCTACCGGCCGGGCGCCCGCGGCACCTATGACCTCTATGTCCCGGACGGGGCGACCGCCAGGACGCCCGTCGTCGTGTTCATCTACGGTGGCAGCTGGGATTCCGGCAACAAGGGCATGTACCTCTTCGTCGGCCAGTCGCTGGCCAGCCAGGGCATCATCGTCGCGGTGCCCGACTATCGCGTCTATCCGCAGGTGAAGTTCCCGACCTTCGTCGAGGACGCTGCGCTCGCCACCGTGACCGTCGCCAGGGCCGCTGAGCGCGGCGGCAACGGCGTGCCGGCCGGCACGCATCCGGTCTTTCTGATGGGGCACTCGGCCGGTGCGGAGATTGCCGGTCTGCTCGCCACCGACGGTCGGCGGCTGGCCAAGGTCGGATATGCCAAGAGCCGGCTCGCCGGCTTCATCGGTCTTGCCGGCCCATACAATTTCCTGCCGCTCACCGAGGACCGCTACAAGGCCATCTTCCCGCTGGCGATCCGCGAGGAGAGCCAACCGATCAACTATGTCGGTGGCGATGAGCCGCCGATGCTGTTGATCGCCGGCGACGCCGACACCACCGTCAACCCGGACAACACCCGCTCGATGGCCGCCAGGATTCGCACCAGGGGCGGCCGCGTCGAATCGAGCATCGTGCCCGGCGTCGACCATATTGGTGCGATCAGCGCCTTCGCCACAGCGTTGCCGCTCAGCGACCGCTCGATCCGCGGCGAGACTCTGGCGTTCATCAAGGCTCATGCGCGATGAGCGCATTCTATCGGGGGGACAACTGATGGCCGATCTCAAAGACTTCGTGCCGCGTGAAGTTCCGGGCAAGGCGGCGATTGCCGGCGAGACCGTCACGGTCGAGCCGATTGTCGACTCGCGCCGCTTCGGCGAACTCTGGGAGGCCTTCTCCGACGATCCGGACGATCAGGTCTTCACCTATCTCGGCTATGGCCCATTCCGGACCCGTGAGGCCTTCGAGGCCTTTGCCGGGCGCACCTATCTGGCCAAGGACATCCTCTTTCACGCGATCGTGCCGACGGCCGGGCCGCTTTGGACCGATGCGGAGACAGCCGGCAAGGCGGCCGGCGTCATGGCCCTGATGCGGATCGACACCGCCAACGGCGTCGCCGAGATCGGTCATATCTGCCTGGCGCCGCGGCTGCAGCGTACCGTCGCCGTGACCGAAGCGGTCTTTCTTCTGGCCCACCGCGTTTTCGCCGAACTCGGTTATCGCCGTTTCGAGTGGAAATGCGACGATGCCAACGTTCGCTCCAAGCGCGCCGCCGACCGCTATGGCTTCAGCTACGAAGGCCTTTTTCGCCAGCACATGATCGTCAAGGGCCGCAACCGCGACACGGCCTGGTTCTCGATGATCGATGAAGAATGGCCGAACATCCGCAACGGCTTCGAGGCTTGGCTGGATGCCGGCAACTTCGACGTCGATGGGGGGCAGAAGCGCGCCCTGAAAGACATACGCGACGCGATGGCGTCAGGATAAGGTGGAGCCCGAGCGGGGCCGTCAGAGGCCGATCTGTTCGGCCACCCGGTTGAGTGCCTTCACCAGCGAGTTTGGTGGATAGGGTTTGGCGAAGAACAGGCCGTGGTCGGGCATGTCGGATTCCTTGACGTTGCGAAGCCCCGAGGTGACCATGATCGTCACCGGCGGCCAGCGATCGCGCACGGCGCGGGCAAGTTTCAGCCCGTCCATGGTTCCGGGCATGTCGACATCTGTGAAGAGGACGCGGATATCCGGATGGTTTTCCATCCGGGCAATCGCCTCGTCGGCATTGCGGGCACTGTAGGCGGTGAAGCCGGAATCCTCGATCAGGTCGATCGCGTCGAGCAGGAGCAACGGATCATCCTCCACGACGAGCACTGCGAACGCCCGTCGATCGAACCCTCCGATCGTCTCGTCGCGATGTGTCATCCCGGCTCCTGTTTTGGTCCGGCGACGCGCGTCGGCACTTCGCCATCAAGGCGGAAACGAACGCCGGCCGGTTCGTAGGACAGCTTCGCCTCTCCATCAAAGTATGCCGCGACGATCCGTTCCACGAGGCGCGAACCAAATCCGGTGCGTGTCGGCTCGGTAACGGTCGGTCCGCCGCTTTCCGTCCATTCGAACCGGAACGCCTCGGGTCCTGGACCGGGCAACGACCACGTGACGGAAATTCGACCCGATGCGGTCGAAAGTGCACCATACTTTGCCGCGTTGGTCGCAAGCTCGTGAATGGCGAGGGACAGGCCCAGTCCCTGCGCAGACGTCACCGTGACAGGTGGACCCGAGATCGAAAAGCGGCCCTCTCCGATACGATGCGGCGCAAGCGCTGCCGCAACAACCTCTGCGATAGAGGCTTCCGACCCGCCTTCTGTGGTCAGCATGTCCTGCGCCTGTGCCAGCGCGACGAGGCGGCCGGCAATCGCGTCCCGGCCCTCTTCGATACTCGAGACCTGGCGGAGTGTCTGGGTGACGATGGCCTGAACGATCGCCAGCGTGTTCTTCATCCGGTGCGCCATCTCGCTGGTGATGTCGGCCCGGCGCAATTGCTCCTGCTTCTGCTGCGAATTGTTCTTGGTCACCGTCCCGTAGCCGACGAACTCGCCGGATGCGTCGTGCAGCGGAAAAACATTGTAGAGAACAGGGATCGCATCGCCCGTCGTGAAATGGCGGAGCCGCAACTCCCCCTCCCAGGAGCCTTTCGCAGCCACGGCTGGCAGAACGATCTCGTCGATCGCGCCGCGATCTTCCGGAACGAAATAGTCGACGATCCGCGTGCTGGTCACATCGTCGCGTTCGAGCCCGACCATGCGGCGAGCTGCGTCGTTGAGGAAGAAAACCCGGCCGTCCAGTTCGGTCATGCCGATGAAGTCGGACGATTGTTCGACCAGGCGGGCCAGGAACGAGGATTCTTGCTCGGCGGCCTCGGCCTTTTTCAGCGCGATGTGCTGCTCGGCCACGACGCGGCGCAATTCGATCTGCGACATGGCCTGCCGAGCAAGAACACGCAACGCCTTGAGTTGCCGAACGTCGAGCGTGCGCGGCTTGGTGTCGATGACGCAGAGCGTGCCGATCGGCAGACCTTCCGGGGTCCGCATCACAGCGCCGGCATAAAAGCGGATGTGCGGGGCGCCTGTGACGAGCGGATTGTCCATGAAACGCGAGTCCGCCGCGGCGTCTTCGACGACCATCACGTCATCGATGGCCAATGCATGTGCGCAGAAGGACATCTCGATCGGCGTCTCGCGCGTGGCATCGTTGAAGCCGATGCCTGCCTTGAAGAACTGCCGGTCGGTGTCGACAAGACTGACAAGGGCGATCGGCGCGCCGCAGATCTCGGATGCGAGCTGCGCCAGATCGTCGAAATCGCTTTCGCGCGGCGTGTCGAGAATGCCGTAGCTGCGCAACGCGGCGGATCGTTCGGTCTCACTCCAGGCAGGGCCTGATCTGGTATCGGATTCAAGCTGGGCGTCGGGCATGAGGCTTTCATTGACGAGAAAAACAGGACTCGTCGGATAAAGCGGCGCGCATCCTGCGTCAATGACGCTCGCAAAAGTGGAACCGTCCGGTCCGCGGCAGTGAAAATACCGCGCCGCAGATCGCGACGATCGCGAGAGTGCGTCGGCGCAACGCCGTGTCTTGCGGGAAATGAGGGGTAAAGGCGCCTTGCCCAGGGGCAGCCGATGGATTGTTCAGCCGCGTGCGGGGACGATCGTCACCATGGCGTTGGCGGGATAGATCGATTCGTAGAGCACGCCGTCACCGGGCATGAAGCGCAGGACGGTGCGGCCTTCGGCATCGGCCATCTCCAGCGAGCCGTCGCTGTCGGTGCGCCATTTGGCGACCTGGCTGAGCTCGCGCGAACCGGAACAATCCGGGCCGATCGGCGCGGGTGCAAAGGTCGTGCCGAGCGCCCCGAAACTGGCGATCTTGCAGGTCGCACCGCTGCGCAGGTCGATCAGCCGGAACGCGTCCGGCCGCGCACCATCCGTTTGCGTGGCGCCGCTGGCCAGTGCAGAGGCACCGGGAACCTTGGCTGGAGCGAGCGCTGCGGTCGTCATCGGATCGATCACGGTGGTGTTCGTCAGGGCGGCGGAAACCGGCAGCGGCGGGCCCTGCACATAGGCAACAAGCAAAGCGCCAGCTATGCCTGCCCCGATGGCGATCGCGGCAAAGTTCATGGAGTTCGTCCTCAAATCCGGTTCGAGGTCATTATCTCCTGAATAACCTTAAGCGAACGTTGACGCGCGTGCGAAAAGCCCGCAAATGCGCCGTCTTCACGATGTTGTTGATCATCATGCGGACCGTCAAGGAGACGTCCGGCCCGGCCGGTTGCTGCCTGAGAACCGCCTGGCCGAAAATCGCGGCCAGGCGGTTGGTGCTGATCAGGCCTTGCGCTTGACGATCCCGGCGTCGGTCGCCTCACCGACCGGCGTGATCGGTGGCTTGCCCTCGAACCAGTGGACGAGGTTGTTGACGACGAGATCGCCCATCAGGCCGCGGGTGTGGACCGAGGCCGAGCCGACATGCGGCAGGAGCACGGTGTTGGCGAGCTTGCGCAGCCGCTCGGGAACATGCGGCTCCTTCTCGAAGACGTCGAGGCCGGCCGCCTGGATGGTGCCGTTTTCGAGCGCCTCGATCAGTGCCGGCTCGTCGATGGTCGTGCCGCGGCCGATATTGATGACGACGCCCGTCGAGCCCAGTGCCTTCAATACGTCGGCATTCACCGCCTTTTCCGTCGAGGCGCCGCCCGGCGCGGCGACGATCAGCGTGTCGACGGACTTGGCGAGGCCCAGAAGCGTATCGTGATAGGGATAGGCAACGTCGCTCCGCTTCGTCCGATTGTGGTACTCGATCGTGACGTCGAAGCCCTCGAGGCGCCGGGCGATGGCCATGCCGATGCGGCCGAGGCCCATGATCCCGGCCGTGCGGCCACGCAGGGTCGTCGGCGTGAGCCGGTAGTTGCCCTCGGCCTCCCACTTGCCTTCGCGCAGATGCGTCTCGGCCTGGTTGAATTCACGCACCGTCGACAGCAGGAGGAAAATCGTCGTGTCGGCG
>JBBSUS010000003.1:0-16045 GCA_038234195.1 Hyphomicrobiales bacterium
AGGCGAGTTCGTTGAATTTCCACGACTATGGCGTGGCAAGCGGCAAGTCCAAGACCGAGGACCGTCGCATCCCCATGTCCGACGGCGCCGGTATTGTCGAAGCGGTGGGTGACGGCGTCGAGGAGTTTGCCGTCGGCGACAGCGTCGTCTCCTGCATCTTCCCGCAATGGATGGACGGTCCGCCGCGAGTCGGAGACTTCTCGATGACCCCCGGCGACGGCGTCGACGGCTATGCCCGCGAGGCTGTCGTGCGCCCCGCCAGATGGTTCACCCGTTCGCCGAAGGGCTACAGCCACGCGGAGGCGGCCACACTGACGACCGCGGGCCTGACCGCCTGGCGCGCCCTCGTCGTCGACGGCGGCCTGAAGGCAGGCGACAGCGTCCTCGTTCTCGGCACGGGCGGCGTCTCGATCTTCGCCCTGCAGATGGCCAAGGCCATGGGCGCCACGGTTATCGCGACATCTTCCTCCGACGAAAAACTCGAAAAGGTCAAAGCGCTCGGCGCCGATGCGACGATCAATTACAAAAGCGTTCCCGAATGGGGAACGAAAGTCCGGGAGCTGACCAACGACCGCGGTGTCGACCATGTGATCGAGGTCGGCGGTCCGGCGACCCTGCCGCAGTCGATCGCGGCTTGCCGAATCGGCGGCCACTTGGCCTTGATCGGTGTTCTGACCGGTCGCGGAGGAGAAATTCCGACGGCGCTGATGATGGCGCGTCAGCAGCGTCTGCAGGGGCTTATCGTCGGCAGCCGTGCCGAGCAGCACGACATGATCCGTGGCCTGGAAGCGATGCGGATCAAACCGGTCATCGACCGCGCATTCCCGATGGCCGAAATCGCCGATGCGTTCCGGCACGAGGAAGCCGGCGCACATCTCGGCAAGATCGTACTCGACATCTGAAGCGCGGCGAGCGAGCCGCCGGTCGATCATCGTTCGGCGACGAAAGACAAGGCAAAAAGCCCGGCGCGCAGATGCGGCCGGGCGAATTTGTGTCAAGGCGCCGAAGCAAGCTTCGGCGAAAGGATCCTACATGCCGAGACCTTCGTAGCGCTTCTTGAAGCGCGACACGCGGCCACCGCGATCCAACAGGTGCTGGTTACCACCGGTCCATGCCGGGTGGCTGGTCGGGTCGATGTCGAGGTTCATCTTGTCGCCCTCGGCGCCCCAGGTAGACCGTGTCTGGTACTCGGTGCCGTTGGTCATCACGATGGTGATCGCGTGGTAGTCGGGATGGATGTTGGATTTCATCGCCAGAGTCCTCAGAGTCTCACATCGCGCCGCGCTCCGCGCCCCGGCAAGATGACCGTCTCGGCACAACTGCCGCCCGGTTCAGGATGTCGCGGGAAATGCAAAGCGCATTTGCTTTCAAATTCGAGGACGAGCCTATACATGAGGGCCGAAACCGACACAAGGGTGCCGCTTTCAAAGCGCCGAACGATCGCGTAACGGTTTTCTTCCAGGTTGCGCCGGACGACACCATGGCCCGCCAAGGGCACCCGGTCAGGTCGGCCGGAAAGGGCATGACGGAGGCACGCGTGCGTGAAATGAAACCGGTCGATCGCGAGATCGAACGCAAACGACGCAATCTGAAACCGCTCGCCCGCCTTGTTCCCTACATGGCCCGCTACAAGGCAAAGGTCGTTGCAGCCGTCGTCTTTCTGGCTCTCGCGGCACTGACCACGCTGTCGCTTCCACTGGCGGTGAGGCGGGTCATCGACCATGGCTTCACCACGCAGAACACCAGTTTCATCGACACCTATTTCGCCATGCTGGTGGTGCTCGCCCTGCTGCTCGCGATCGCCAGCGCCGGTCGATATTATTTCGTCATCACCCTTGGCGAGCGTGTCGTATCGGACGTGCGCAACGACGTCTTCGCCCATCTGACGCGCCTGTCGCCGGCCTTCTACGATCAGGCGCTGACGGGTGAGCTGATCTCGCGGCTGACCGCCGATACGACGCAGATCAAGTCCGCCGTCGGCTCCACGGCGTCGCTCGCCCTGCGCAACGCCATCCTGTTCTTCGGCGCCGTCGCCATGATGGTCATCACCAGTCCCAGCCTGTCGCTGATCGTCATCGCCGCGATTCCGGTGATCGTCCTGCCGCTCGTCGCCTTCGGCCGTTCGGTGCGGCGCCGCTCGCGCTTTGCCCAGGACACCCTCGCCGACGCCACCGCGTTCGCCTCGGAAGCGATCGGCTCGGTGCGCACCATCCAGGCCTTCACCAGCGAAGCGACCACCGCGGGGCACTTCTCGTCGGCCGTCGACCGAGCCTTCGAGGCCGCCCGCTCCTCGGTTGCTGCCCGGGCGTGCCTGACGGCGTTCGCGATCTTCCTGATCTTCGGCTCGATCATCGCCGTCCTGTGGATTGGTGCACAGCAGGTGGCGACAGGTGACATGAGCGGCGGCACGCTCGGCCAGTTTCTGCTCTACGCGGTCTTCGCCGCAGGTGCGCTCGGCCAGCTCTCCGAGGTCTGGGGTGAACTTGCCTCGGCCGCCGGCGCGGCGGAGCGCCTGAGCGAAATCCTTGCGGAAGAGCCGGTGATCCGCTCGCCAGCGCAGCCGCTCCCGATGCCCATTCCCGCCGCCGGACGCGTCGTCTTCGACAAAGTCAGCTTCGCCTATCCGACCCGGCCGGACGTCTCCACCGTCCATGAACTGTCGTTCGCCGTCGAGCCGGGCGAGACCATCGCCATCGTCGGTCCCTCCGGCGCCGGCAAATCGACGATCTTTTCGTTGATCGAGCGTTTCTACGATCCGCAGGCCGGTCGCATTCTCGTCGACGGCGTGGACGTCGTCCATGCCGACCTGGAAGCGCTCCGCAGCCGCATTGCCATCGTCCCACAGGACACGACGATCTTTGCCGCCAGCGCGTCGGAGAACATCGGTTTCGGCGATCCGGGGGCAAGCGAAGAGCGCGTGCGCGCCGCAGCGCGCTCGGCGCTCGCCGACGGATTCGTCAAAGCGATGGACAAGGGATACGAAACGGTCATCGGCGAGCGGGGCATCACGCTCTCGGGCGGGCAGCGCCAGCGCATCGCGATCGCGAGAGCCATCCTGCGCGACGCGCCGATCCTGCTCCTTGACGAGGCGACCTCGGCGCTCGACGCCGAGAGCGAGATACTCGTCCAGCAGGCGCTGGAAAAGCTGATGGAGGGTCGCACGACCCTCGTCATCGCCCATCGCCTCGCGACGGTCCTGAAGGCCGATCGGATCCTCGTCCTCGACGGCGGCCGCATCGTCGAGGAAGGGACGCACGCCTCGCTGATCGGCAAGGGCGGCCTCTATGCCCGCCTCGCCCGCCTGCAATTCGAGGCCGGCCGCATCGACGAAGCGGCCGAGTAGCGTTCGCCTCGAACGCTGCAGACGATCCGATCGAAGGCTTCCAGTGCTCTGGCGGTCCGGTCGCGCGATGCTGCCAGACTATTTCGGCAGGGTCGCCGTGACCTGTATCGCCGAAAACCACGCGGCGAGATTGGCGATGTCGTCGTCGCTGAGGCTCTGGGCGATGATCGACATCTGCTCGTGCTTGCGTTCGCCCGACTTGAACGCCTTCAGTTGCGCCTCGAGATAGACCGGGCTGTCGCCTGCAAGATTGGGCGCGTCGGGCACGACGGCGATCCCGTCACGGCCGTGGCAGGTGGCGCACATGCCGGCCTTCTTCTTGCCGGCAGCAATGTCGGCGGCGCAGGCCGGGGCGGCCAGGGCGAGGCAGGTGCCGAAGGCAAGCGCCAATGAGATCAGGCGTCGGATCATGGATGAGGTCCTGAAGCGGGCGGCGGCCGGCATGTGTGACGGCGAGGCCTGGGTGACGGAATGGCGCGAAGACGGACGGGGAAACTGGCGAAAAAGAGCTTCGCCCATCCTGCCGCCAAGCAGGATGGGCGAAGCCTGGGGGGCCGGATACGATATCCGACCCGGTGTCGAAGACCTCGCCTACTTCGCGTAGGAGATGCGGTACAGCGCACCGGCCAGATCATCGGAAACGAGGAGTGAACCGTCCTTCATCGTTTCGACGTCCACCGGGCGGCCGATATATTCGCCCTGATCGTCGAGCCAACCCTTGGCGAAGACCTCGGTCTCGCCGGCCGTGCCATCTTCGTTCACTGGCGTGAACATGATCTGCGCGCCGACCGGCTGGGTGCGGTTCCATGAGCCGTGCTGAGCCGAGAAGATGCCGCCCTGATACTTCTGCGGGAAGCTCTTGCCCGCGTAAAAGTCCATGCCAAGATCGGCGGCGTGGGCGGTCATCTCGCGTTGCGGCATCACCGCATCGGCAGGCGGTTCCTGATCCTTGTACTCGGCGGTGCGGACCGTTCCGCCACCATAATAGGGAAAGCCGAAATTCTCCCCCGGCTTCTCGGCGCGGTTCAATTCACCCGGCGGGATGTCGTCGCCCATGCCGTCGACCTGATTGTCCGTGAACCACAGATCGCCGTTCGCCGGATTGAACTGCATGCCGACCGAGTTGCGCACGCCGGTCGCAAAGACCTGACGGTCGGTGCCGTCGCGCTTGAGCGAGATGATGCCACCGATACCTTCCTTCTTGAAGGAATCGAGCTTTTCCGGCGGCGGCACGTTGAAGGGCTGGCCGAGGGTGATGTAGAGGCGGTCATCCGGCCCGACGCGGCAGACCCGGGCCGTGTGATTGAAGCTCTCGTCTTCGGCCGGGATCAGCTTGCCCTGGTCGAGCACGACGCCGACGGCGACATCCGGGCTCTCGTAGAAGAACTCGGCGGCCGGCAACACGAGGACGCGGTTCTGTTCGGCGATGTAGAGGAAGCCGTCCTTTGAAAAGCAGACCCCGTTCGGGATGGTGAACTTGATCGACGGGGCGAACTGCTTGACCTCGTCGGCGACGCGGTTCTTGTCGCGGTCGGTGACCACCCAGACGGTCTGCTTGCGGGTTCCAACGAAGGTCGCCACGCCCTGCGGCCCGATCGCGATGTGGCGCGCATCCGGCACCACCGCGTAAAGCTCGATCTTGAACCCGTCCGGCAGCTTGATCGCCTCGAGGTTCTTCTTCAGCTGGTCGGCGTATTCGCCGGTCTGCTCGACCGTCTTGAAGTCCATCGACGTGCCGGTGGACTGCATGTTCTCCATTTTCTTGATGTTGTCACTGGTCTGCGCAGAGACGCCGGTCGCCGTCATCAGCGCAAGCGTTGCCACCGTGGCCAAAAGCCAAGTTTTCATGATGTCCTCCCCATACCGCCCCATCCCGGGCGGCCTCGCGAAACGGTATTCTTCCGTCCCGTCAGAATGGTGCGCGAAGGTCGCCACCCGGTCAATCGAGCAACGCAGCATAGTCAGGCAGGCGAACGATCGCGCGCCGTCAGGACATCGAGGAGCGCATGCGCCGGCGACCGCCGGTCTACCGTTCGGTCAGCTTGAACTCGATGCGGCGGTTACGCGCGCGCGCCTCGGGGGAGGATCCCGGTTCGATCGGCTGGAACTCGCCGAAGCCGGTCGCCGCAAGATGTTCGGGCGAGACCCCCTGGCTGATCAGATAGCGCACCACCGCGTCGGCGCGAGCGCTCGACAGCTGCCAGTTGTCCTGGAAGCGACCGCCGGTCACCGGAACATTGTCGGTGTGGCCATCGACACGGATGATCCAGTTGATATCGGACGGGATCTCCGCCGACAGTTCCTTGATCGCGGTCGCGAACTTGTCGAGTTCGGTGGCGCCGGCCGGCTGCAGATTGTCGGCGCCAGACGGAAACAGCACCTCTGACTGGAAGACGAAACGGTCGCCGACGATGCGGACATTGTCGCGGTCGGCAAGGATCTCGCGCAGGCGGCCGAAGAAGTCGGAGCGATAGCGCGACAGTTCCTGGACGCGCTGGGCCAGGGCGACATTGAGGCGCTTGCCGAGATCGGCAATCTTGGTCTGGCTTTCCTGATCGCGGGATTCAGACGCTCCGAGGGCATTTTCCAGCGCCGCGATCTGTTGGCGCAAGGCCGAAAGCTGCTGGTTCAAAAGCTCGACCTGGCTTTGCGCGCGCTGCGACAATTGCTGCTGCTCGTCGAGGCTGGACTGCAACCCGGTCACCCGCGCATTGGCCGCGGCTGTCGAGCCTGAGCCCGTGTCGAGGGTCTTCTGCAACCGGGAGCGATCATCTTCGGCCGCCGAGAGGGACGCGCGCAGATTGGCGATCTGATCCTGAAAGTCCTGGCCGGACGAGCGCTCAAGAGCCAGGAGCTGCGTCAACTCGTTGATCTGGCCCTTCAGCCGATCAAGGACGACGTCCTTGCCGGAAATCTCGCGGCTCAGGAAGAACTGCGCCAGAACGAAGACCGACAGAAGGAACATGATGGCAAGCAGCAGCGTCGACAACGCGTCGACGAAGCCGGGCCAATAGTCGACCGTGCGCTCGCTGCGGCGGTTGCGCGACAGCGCCATTGATCAGTTCCCCCGGCTTTTGTCGCCGAGCCGGTCGACCCCGATCTGACCCGCCCCGATCTGGCTCGACAGCCGGTCGAGGACTCGGCGCAATTCCTTTTGTTCGCCGCTCTGCGCCTCGACGAAATCACGCAGCATCTGCTGCTCGGAACGCATGTGCGTGACGAGCCCTTGGATGCTTTCGGCAAGATTGGCCATGGCGGCGGAGGTTCGCGGGTTGGAGCCCTGTTCCTGGGTCAGCCGGTTGAGCCGCTCGGTCAGGATCTTGATCTCCTCACTGCCCTCGGACGCCTTCAGCGAACTCGGCTGCAGCAGCATGTCGGAGCCGACATCGGTGACCGAGGACAGCCAGTTCTCGAGCTCTGTGTAGAAGCGGTTCTGCGCCCGGCCGATCTGCAGATCGAGAAAACCGAGAATCAGCGAACCGGACAGGCCGAAGAGCGAGGACGAAAAGGCGGTGCCCATGCCGGACAGCGGCGCGGCAAGACCAGCCTTCAGCGCGTCGAGGACGCTGGCCGTATCACCGGCCGCGCCTGGATCGAGCCCCTGGATCGTCGCGCCGATGGAACCGATCGTGCGCAAAAGGCCCCAGAAGGTACCGAGAAGGCCGAGAAAGACCAGGAGGCCGATGAGATAACGGGCGATGTCGCGGGTCTCGTCGAGACGCGTCGCGATCGAATCGAGGATCGAGCGCATTGAATGAGTCGACAGCGAGATCGAGCGGCGACGGCCGATCAACGCTCGCATCGGCGCGAGCAGCACCGGGTCGGGCATGGCTTCGAAGTCGCTGGCCCCCTCGCGATAGGCGTTGACCCAGCGCACTTCCCGCGACAGCCGCAGAACCTGCAGCAATGCCAGGAAGATGCCGACGCAGAGGACGCCGATGATCAAGCCGTTGAGACCTGGATTGGTGGAAAAGGCAGAGGAGACCTGGCGCCCCAAAATGGCCGCGACGAAGCCTGCCAGCGCCAGGAACACCAGCATCGACCAGAGAAACACCATCGGCGATGACAGCCGGTTCGGGTCGAAATCGTCCGGTCGTTGTGCGTCGTTGTTCGGCGAACTGAAGACCTGCATCGCGCTCCACTAACTCCGGTCGTTTCCTGTGCCGCAAACGGCCGGATGGCCTCGGCCGTCTCAATAAGGCTTACGGAAGGCCGAAACCTTTTGAAAGCATAGGGGATATTGCGGCGCTTTTAAACGGCGACGACACCATGCAGCCCGTCCGGCCCCAAAAGAACGCCGGCCCTACACAGTGAAACGCGCTTGACGATGGCAAAAGGCCCGATCGGATGGCTCCACGAAACGGATCGCGAGGCGCCCGGAAGAAGCGATCAGACCGCCGGTACGGGCGCCTCGGAGCTGCCCCGCGGCGCACCGACGTCCACGCCTGCGCCCCCGCGGGCTTCCTTGACCGACTGGCGCAGTCGAGTGGCCACCGCCAGCTGCTCGTTGAGCGCCCTGTGCATGAATTCGTTGCCGCAAACGACGTCGCCGCGCGCATGATCGAATTTTTCGCCGCCGAACCCCGAGATGAAGCCGCCCGCCTCGCGCACCAGGATCGCACCGGCCGCGCAGTCCCACGGCTGGAGCGCGCGCTCCCAGAAGCCGTCGAGCTGGCCGGCTGCGACCATGGCGAGATCGAGCGCGGCCGCGCCAAGGCGCCGAACGCCGGACGTTTCGGCCATGACCTGGCGGATTTCATAGAGGAATTCGGCATGGTCGCCATGGCCGAGAAAGGGCACGCCGCAGCCGATCAGGGCTTCGGGCAAGCTCTTGCGTGCCGCCACGCGCAAGCGGCGGTCGTTCATGAAGGCGCCGCCGCCCTTTTCGGCGGTGTAAAGTTCGTCCCGTGCCGGGTTGAAGACCACGCCGGCGACGATCTGCCCGTCGCGCTCCAGCGCGATCGAGACGGCGAAGATCGGGATGCCGTGCAGGAAGTTGGTCGTGCCGTCGAGCGGATCGACGATCCAGCGATGCTGGGGATCCTTGCCTTCGACCTCGCCGCGCTCCTCCATCAGGAAGCCCCAGTCCGGGCGGGCGCGCGACAATTCATCGAAGACGATCTGCTCGGCCCGCCTGTCGGCATTGGAGACGAAGTCGGCCGGGCCCTTCATCGAGACCTGGAGGTTCTGCACCTCGCCGAAGTCGCGGGTGAGCGAGCGACCGGCCTTGGTGGCGGCCTGCGTCATCACGTGGAGCAGCGCTGAGCGAGCCATGGTTCTGCCTTCGTCGTCAAAATCGCCGTGATCGGGACCGCCGCAGCGGCCTCTTCGTCCCGCGCCGCAGGGGCCCGGCTTCGTGGACCGTGAGGGTCGCTATTCCGCGCGGCGCAGGTAGGTGATCTCGTTGGTGTCGACGAGGATCTTCTCGCCCGAGGAGATGAACGGCGGCACCATCACGCGCATGCCGTTATCCATCATCGCCGGCTTGTAGGACGATGCCGCCGTCTGGCCCTTCACCACCGGGTCCGCCTCGACGATGGTCAGGACGACCTGGTCGGGAAGCTGGATTCCGATCGGCTTGTCCTCGTGGCTTTCCACCGTGACCATCATCCCGTCCTGCAGGAAGGCCGAACGCTCGCCGACGAAATCCTTCTGCAACTCCAGTTGCTCGTAGGTCTCGGTGTCCATGAACACCAGCATCTCGCCCTCGGCGTAGAGGAACTGGTAGTCCTTCTGCTCGAGCCGGACCCGCTCCACCGTCTCCGAGGCCCGAAAGCGTTCGTTGAGCTTGGTGCCGTCGATGAGGTTCTTCAACTCGACCTGAGCAAAGGCGCCGCCTTTGCCCGGCTTGACGTGAGCGGTCTTGACCGCCGCCCAGAGGCCGCCATTGTGCTCGATCACGTTGCCGGGGCGAATTTCGTTTCCGTTGATCTTCATCGAAGCTCTCGAAGTTGAATGCGCCTGCCCGTTGGGGTAAGGCGGCCGAAAAAATGGGGCCGACACCGGATCGTTGCCAAAAACAGTCGATAGAGCAGCCTCGAACGAGGCGGCCTTCGAAACGGTTCGTCGGGTTCGCGGCGGCATACGCCGCTTGGCTGCGGTCGTCTGGACGGAAGCGATATCGGCCGGTCGGCGCTCAAGACCATAAAACACCGCGCCATTCAAGCCTTTGCCGGGTCGCTGGTCGATCGAGGGGCGTGCGATCCCGCCGTCGCCGGAGGCTTCGTCAGCCCGAACGGAACCGATTGGCTGCCTCCAGCGCCGATTTCTTGGTGGTGGCGTCGAGGCCGCGAAAGAAGTCGTCTAGCACCGGGTCGGAGTTCTCGACCCGCTTGGCCAGGAGGGCCCATTTCGCGGCCTCCAGCCGGTCCGGCGTCGTGCCAATGCCGTCCTTAAACAGATGGGCGATGCGGTTGATGGCGATCGGATTGCCGCGCTCGGCGGCAAATTTCAGGAAGTGGAAGCCGTCCTGGGGCTTGGCCGGGCCGCCCTTTCCGTTGATCAGCCAGATGCCGTACTCGATCTGGGCGATCGGCGAACCGTTGATCGCGGCGGCCTTGAGCCAATGGCGCGCCTGGATGTCGTCGACTTCGACGCCCTTGCCGTATTCGTAAAGCTGCGCCATGGCGTATTGAGCATCGGATACGCCCGCATCAGCGGCCTTGGCAAAATACGGCATGGCGTCGGTAAAGCCGCCCGTCGGCGAGGCCTCGATCAGCATCTGAGCATAATTGTATTCGGCGAGGGGCAGGCCCTTTTCGGCCGCCGCCTTCATCATCTCCTTGGCCTTCTTGGCATCGGACGCCACGTCCTTGCCATCGAGCAGCATCATCGCGTAGCGGAACTGCCCCTCCGGATTGCCGGACTCCGCCGATGCCTTGTACCAGTGAGCCGCTTCCTTGAGGTTCTGGGCGACGCCGAGACCGCGCGAATAGATCTCGCCGAGCAACGTCTGCGCAGCGGGATCGCCAAGGTTTGCCAGCGGCTCGGCGATCTTTCGCGCGGTGAAGTAGAATCCGCGCTGGAACGCGCCGTAGGCGTAGTCACTTCTGCGCGGCGCTTTGGTGGCCCCGCTTGTCTCGGCGCTCTGCGAAGGCTCGACCGGGGCCTGGCCCTCGGCCGGCACCGGCAGGGCGCTTCCATGGGAACCGGCCTTCAGGTCCGGTCCGACCGTCTGCGTCGGCGCATCGGACAGAGGGCCTGCGGATGGCATCGCGGCCGCAGGCCCTGGGGCGGGCCGGGCAGGCGAAGGAGCGGGCGACGGCACTTGGGCCCGGGACTGGCCCTGCGCCATCGCCGTGCCGACGGAAAACCCACCGAGACCCAGAACCAGAGTTGCGGCAAGAGCGACTGGCGCCAACGACGGCAAACCTTGGCGGCTTGTTCGCCTAAGACCTTGTTGCCGGAGAGCGCCGCCCGGTCGCCCGCCCTGCCCCGTATCACGGCACCCCATCATGCAACGACGCTCGCTTTCAGTTCGTCGAGGATGGCGTTGGCGCGCGCGACCTTGGCACCGGCGTCGTCCGGCGCGGCGAAGACAGCCGTCGAAATTGCGATGAACTCCGAGCGTGTCTCGGCCGCCGCGGCAACGCTCTCGATGTCGGCGCCCGCCATGACGATGCAGGGAATTTCGACGATCTCGGCCCACCATTCGCCCATGGCGAGGTTCTTCTTGTGAGGGGCATCGGCGATGTCCCCCCCGAGCCGGCCGAAGAACAGATAGTCCGGCATGCGTTCGCCGGCTTCCAGCGCGTCGTGCCGGGTCTCGAAGCCCGAAGCGCCGACGATCAGCTTCGGCGCAAAGCCCTCGATGGCATCCTTGAGGTCCTCGATGCGCCCCGTCGTCAGATGCAGCCCGTCGGCCTTGACCCGGCCTGCACAGCGCGTGTCGTCGACGACGATCGCTGCAGCCCCTGCCTCCTGGATCAACGGCACCATGCTTTCGGCGAACGCCTGGAAGGCGTCGCCCTCGCGGCCGGCCGGGTCGATCAGCACCGAGGCCACGTCACCGCCGGCGAGTGCGGCCCGCATCGCCGCCGGTGCGTCGGCGTCGGACAGCGGCGTCGTCACCAGAACGATGCGGGGACGGATGAATGCGTCTTCGGTCATGGATCGGTATAGCGCCGTCGGTCTTCTGCCGGCAGAGCCGGCGGAACATGTGGGGCCGGCAAGCCGGCAAAAGGGTAAGGCGCCGTCGCCGACGTCGACTTGACGCGTCACGGCCCGTTTCGATCTGCCGGACGCTGCGCTCGATATCGAAACACCGCGGCCGACATGCAAAAGGGAAACCTGAAAGGTGACCCTCTTGCCGGCAGACGCTATAGCATCTTTGCCGGCATGGGACAGCGCAAGGTCGAAAAGGCGACGCTCCGGCACGGGAGGAATTTCATGGGACTCTACGACGAACATCTGGACCGCAATGCGGCGAACCATCAACCGCTCACGCCTTTGAGCTTCCTGTCGCGGGCCGCGCAGGTGTTCCCGGATCGCACCGCGATCGTGCACGGGTCGCTGCGCCGCAGCTACGCCGACTATTACCGCCGCTCGCGCCAACTCGGCTCGGCGATCGAGCGTCGCGGGATCGGACGCGGCGAGACGGTCGCGGTGATGCTGGCCAACACGCCCCCCATGCTGGAAGCCCATCACGGCGTGCCGATGTCCGGCGCAGTGCTCCTCTCGATCAACACCCGGCTGGACGCGGACATCATCGCCTTCCAACTCGATCATTCGGAAACCAGAATGGTCATCGTCGACCGCGAGTTCGCCGGCGTCATGGGCGAAGCGCTGAAAAAGGCCAGGGTGAAGCCGATCGTCGTCGACTATGACGATCCCGATTTCGGCGAGAACGTCCCGGCCGGAAAAGACGCGCCGATCGGAGAGATCGAGTACGAGGCGCTGCTCGCCGAGGGTGACCCCGACTACGCCTGGCAGATGCCGCAGGACGAGTGGGACGCGATCTCGCTCAACTACACCTCCGGCACGACCGGCAATCCGAAGGGCGTCGTCTACCACCACCGCGGCGCCGCCCTGATGTGCTACGGCAACGTCATCGCGTCCGGCATGAGCCCGCATCCGGTCTATCTCTGGACGCTCCCGATGTTCCACTGCAACGGCTGGTGCTTTCCCTGGACCGTCTCGGTCGGCGCCGGTACCCATGTCTGCCTGCGCTGGGTGCGGGCAAACCTCGTTTACGACGCCATCGCCGACCACAAGGTCACCCATCTTTGCGGGGCGCCCATCGTCATGTCGCTGCTCGTCAACGCCTCCGCCGGGGAAAAGCGTGACTTCGACCAGACCGTGACCTTTAACACCGCGGCCGCCCCGCCGCCGCAGTCGGTGCTGGCCGGCATGCGCGAGGCCGGCTTCGAGGTCACCCACCTCTACGGCCTGACCGAGACCTACGGACCGGCGGTGGTCAATGCCTGGAAGGAAGAGTGGAACGAACTGCAGGGCCCCGAGCGCGCCGCCCAGACGGCCCGCCAGGGCGTGCGTTATCCGGCGCTGGAGGACCTGGCGGTGATGCACAGCGAAAGTATGGAAAAAACGCCCGCCGACGGCGAGACCATCGGCGAGGTCATGTTCCGCGGCAACATCGTCATGCGCGGATATCTGAAGAACGCCGATGCCTCGGCGGAGGCGTTTCGCGGTGGCTGGTTTCATTCGGGCGATCTCGGCGTCATGCACGAGGACGGCTACATCGAACTGAAGGACCGGGCCAAGGACATCATCATTTCCGGCGGCGAGAACATCTCTTCGATTGAGGTGGAGAATGCCCTCTATCAGCACAAGGCGGTGATGGCCGCGGCGGTGATCGCCAAAGCCGACGAGAAATGGGGCGAGACCCCGTTGGCCTTCGTCGAGTTGAAGCCCGGTCACGAGAATGTCACCCAAGACGAACTCATCGCCCATTGCCGCGAAAAGCTTGCGCGGTTTAAGTGCCCGAAAGAGATTCGCTTTCAGGACATCCCGAAGACTTCGACTGGCAAGATTCAAAAATACGTTCTTCGCAAAATGCTGGATTAACCTTCCGCACAAAAACCGGGACGCGGGGTCGTCACGTGGCTTGTCGCTCCACGACCGGTGTGAGACACGTTTTATACAATCTGAAATTGAGAGAAGCGCCGCTGCGCCATGACCGACATGCCGCCTCAAGATCGCTGGACAATCGAAGTGAATGGCACCGAGTACGGTCCCTACACGCACTGCGAATTGCAGCGCCTGCAAGCGGAAGGCCGAGTCGACTGCGATATATTGGGCTATGATGAAACGGTCGAGGAATGGCGGCGACTGGCCGACATCGCGACTTTGCGGACCCTGTTTATCGCATCATCACAGCCTTAGCGGGTTCTAGCGTTCCGGAACGCGCCGCGGGTTTCCGTCGCAAGACCAATGCCACACCGGCAATCCCCTCGCAGTGATCCAGGGTTGCGAATCCGGTCTGCATTCGGCCTGGATGAAATGGCGGCACAGCACGCGACAGCTCACTGGCAGCGGGAAGCATAGATCGCCTGTCCTCGTTGGGCACGATCTCGATCCGAAGGACTGCCAACGCCCGTCGGCTGCAAATGCAGCGGGCGGACCGACTCTGTGCGGCGTGCACCATTCGCCCTCGGTCACGCGATGATCCGCTGTGACCGGGCATCCCGCAACGCCCGGCCTCATGGTTGGGATCGTCTGATGAGAGACAGAACCCTAATGGGCGCTGAGGCGCTCGATCTCTTGCTTCAGATGCAGCTTCTTGAGCTTCATCTCCTTCAAATCCGCATCGCTCATCGCCGGCTTCGACTGCCTTGCAGCCGCGATTTCATTGTCGAGTGCATTATGACGCTGCTGAAGCACGGTGAGATGGGCATTCAAGGACATGGTGTCTCCCTTCCTCAAAGTCGTCACGCCGTCTCGCGCGGACGCGACATCGAGCGGTTGGATGCTGTCACGAAACTGTCGCAGTGTCGAACCGTCGTCGGGGTCGCTATCGCCGGAGTGACGCATTTGCTAATCAGGCGACGCGACCGCTGGAGCACAATCCACCGGGCGGCGATTCGGTTGCGAAATTTCGCGAGCTGAGAGGAAAAGAATGGCGGATCAGGAACAGGCCGACCTCCGGCTGCAAGTCGCAAGGCTACGCCAGGATCACGCTGATTTCGACGCGGCGGTGAACGCCATGGTGCAGGTTGGCTGCGACCGCCTGCAGGTCCAGCGCATGAAGAAGAAGAAGCTGACGATCAAGGACCGGCTGACCGATCTGGAGGACCAGATCATTCCGGACATCAGCGCGTGACGGACAAGGACGGCCGCCAAGGCCTCGCCCCCGTCGCCATCATCATGGGCAGCCAGTCCGACTGGACTGTGATGAAGAATGCCGCCGATACGCTCGATGCACTCGGGATCGGCTTTGCTGCGAAGATCGTCTCGGCCCACCGCACCCCCGACCGTCTCTACGCATTTGCCAAAGCCGCACGCGATGACGGCTTCAAGGTGATCATCGCCGGTGCCGGCGGCGCGGCGCACCTGCCCGGCATGACCGCAGCGATCACGCCGCTTCCGGTTTTCGGAGTGCCGGTGGAAAGCCGCGCTCTTTCAGGGAAGGACAGCCTTCTGTCGATCGTCCAGATGCCCGCCGGCGTGCCGGTCGGAACGCTGGCGATCGGCCGGCCTGGCGCCATTAACGCCGCCCTGTTGGCCGCCGCGGTCCTTGCGCTCTCGGATCAGGCGCTTGCCGGCCGCCTCGACGCCTGGCGCGCTGCCCAGACCGACAGGGTCGCCGAGACCCCGGTCGATGCGGCCACGGACTCTGGGACCTGACGAAGCAATGAAGCAAACGCCAAACCCAGCACCGACCGGATCCACGACATCCGCCTCGCCAATGGATGCGCGGCCGGCCTCTCTCGCCTCCGGAGCGACGATCGGCATCGTCGGCGGTGGCCAGCTCGGCCGGATGCTGGCGATGGCCGCCGCCCGGCTGGGATTTCGCACGCTCGTGCTGGACCCGGCCGAAGACGCGCCGGCAATGCAGGTCGCAAACGGCGCGATTGTTGCCGCTTATGACGATCTGTCGGCCCTCGCCGAACTCGCCGCACGCTCGGACGTCGTGACCTATGAGTTCGAGAACGTGCCCGTGGAGCCTGTGCGCAAGGCTCTCGGCGCGTGCCGCCTCTACCCTCCCGCCGACGCGCTGGAGGTCGCCCAGGACAGGGTCGTGGAAAAGGCCTTCCTCAACGGGATCGGCGTCGCGACCGCCGAATGGCGTGCGATCGACAGCATAGAGGAGATCGGCCATGCCCTCGCCGAACTGGATGGCGACTGCATTCTGAAGACTCGCCGCTTCGGTTACGACGGCAAGGGCCAGGCGACGATCCGGCGCGACGCGCCCCATGACGGCGCCTTCGAAAGCCTCGGCGCGGTGCCGTCGATCCTGGAACGGAAGGTGCCCTTCGCCTATGAATGCTCGGTGATTGCGGCCCGCGCGATCGACGGGACGGTCAGGGCCTACGACCCGTCGGTCAATATCCACAGCCTGGGCATCCTGCGACGCTCGACAGTCCCCGGCGACATCGCACCGGAGGTCGCCGACGGCGCAAAGACCATTGCCGAGACGATCCTGTCCCGTCTCGCCTATGTCGGCGTCATCGGTGTCGAATTCTTCGTCAGCGAAGACGGCACGCTTCTCGTCAACGAGATTGCCCCTCGCGTCCACAATTCCGG
>JBBSUS010000004.1:0-16002 GCA_038234195.1 Hyphomicrobiales bacterium
GCGCCCTATGGCACCGGGAGCTTCAGTGCCCTCGTCGCCACACGGCTCAGCCTGGCCGACCTCGAGGCCACGCTCGCCAAGCGAGAGGGCGAAAACCTCGACATCCGCCCGGTCGGAGGGTATGCGGCTCCGGTGGCGGCGCCGGTCTGAACGAAAACGCTGCGACGCCGCGTTTCGGGCAATTTCGGCCCAGCGAGATCTGCTCGCACAGCCATTGACGCCGACACGAAGACCCAGGTTTCGAACGAGAGAGCACGCACGATGACGTCCGTTCAAAATGATCCGGTTCCCAACAGCGGCGTCCTCGAAATCGACGCCTATGTGCCCGGCAAAAGCCGCGCGCCCGAGGGGGTGACGCTCGTCAAGCTCTCCTCCAACGAGACGCCGCTGGGAGCTTCGCCCGAGGCGCACGAGGCCGCCGTCAAGGCGCTCACGCAGCTCGAGGCCTATCCGGACGGCCAGGCGAGCGAACTCAAGCGCGCCATCGCCGAGGTGCATGGCCTGGCACCCGGCAACATCCTGTGCGGCAACGGCTCGGACGAATTGCTCGGGCTCTTGTGCCAGTGCTATCTCGCGCCGGGCGACGAGGCGATCCATACCGAGCACGGCTTCCTCGTCTACCACATACAGATCCTCGCCCGCGGCGCGACACCGGTCGTCGTCAAGGAGGCGAACGCCACGGCCGACGTCGATGCGATCCTGGCAGCCGTCACGGAAAAGACGAAGCTCGTCTTCCTGGCCAATCCCAACAATCCCACCGGGACCTACCTGCCCTTCGACGAGGTGCGCCGGCTGAAGGCCGGCCTTCCGGCGAACATCATCCTCGTGCTCGACGCGGCCTATGCCGAATACGTCAAGCGCAACGATTACGGCGCCGGCATCGAGCTGGTCTCGGAATCAAGGAACGTCGTGATGACCAGAACCTTCTCGAAGGTCTATGGCCTGGCCGCGCTGCGGATCGGCTGGATGTACGGGCCGGAGGCGATCGTCGACGCCCTGGACCGGGTGCGCGGGCCCTTCAACCTCAATGCCGCCGCCATCGCTGCCGGTGCCGCCGCCGTACGCGACCGTGCTTTCATGGAGAGTGCCGTCGCCCATAACGCGCAATGGCTGGAGTGGACGACCGGGGCGCTGGAGAGCCTCGGCCTGACCGTGACGCCGAGCGTCGGCAATTTCGTGCTGATCCACTTTCCCGACGGCGAGGCGCACTCGGCTGCCGCGGCCGACGACTATCTGACATCCAGAGGCTATATCCTTCGCCGCGTCACCGGCTACGGCTTCCCGAATGCCCTGCGCATGACCATCGGGTCCGAGGTCGCCTGCCGCTGCGTCGTCGAGGCGCTCGGCGCCTTCCTCGGCAAGACGGCGCAATGACCGAGCCGCTCTTCGATCGCATCGCGTTGATCGGTATCGGCCTGATCGGCTCGTCTATCGCCCACAACATCAAGCTGCACGCGCTGGCGAAACACATCGCCATTACCACGCGGCGCGAGGCGACGCTGAACCGGGCCGAAGAGTTGCAGCTCGGCGACAGCTATCATCTCGACGCCTCGCAAGCCGTGCGCGACGCCGACCTCGTCATCCTGTGCGTGCCGGTCGGCTCCTGCGGTGCGGTGACCAAGGAAATCGCCGGCGCGCTGAAGCCCGGTGCGATCGTCTCCGACGTCGGCTCGGTGAAAGGCGCCATCGTTTCCCAGATGCAGCCCCATCTGCCGGCGGGCGTCCACTTCGTGCCGGCCCATCCGATCGCCGGCACCGAGCAGTCGGGACCCGACGCCGGTTTTGCCGAGCTGTTCGAGAACCGATGGTGCATCCTGACACCGGTCGAAGGCACCGACGCCGGCGCTGTCGACCGCCTCAAGGCGTTCTGGACGGCCTGCGGCTCCGACGTCGAGATCATGACGCCCGACCATCACGACCTGGTGCTGGCGATTGTCTCCCACGTGCCGCATCTCATCGCCTACAACATCGTCGGCACCGCCGCGGACCTCGAAACCGTGACCCAGTCGGAAGTGGTGAAATTCTCCGCCTCCGGCTTTCGCGACTTCACCCGCATCGCCGCCTCGGACCCGACCATGTGGCGTGACGTGTTTCTGACAAACCGCGACGCGGTTCTGGAAATGCTCGCACGCTTCTCGGAGGATCTGGCAACGCTCCAGCGTGCCATCCGCTGGGGCGACGGTGACACGCTGTTCGACCTCTTCACCCGCACGAGAGCGATCCGCCGCGGCATCATCGAGGCCGGTCAGGACACCGCCAAGCCGGACTTCGGCCGCGAACATCTGCGCCAGGACGGGCCAAAGGGCGACTTAAGCGGCGACTGAACCCCGCGGGCAAGGCTTCCGGCGCAGGCTCGAAGCCAAGGACCTCACCGCTCGCAAACTTGGCGATGCGTCAGCCGCGTTCGCAGGCGCGCCGGTGCAAGTCCCGAGCCGCTTCGGCAAATTCGTCGACTGGGCCTTCCACCGTGAGCCCCGGTGCCACGACCTTGATCGACAGCGGCGCGATCGGCAGCGGCGGCGCCTCGAAATCCGTGCGCCAGGCGACCAGCTGCTCGGTCGATGTCGCGTAGACAATGCGGCCGAGGCCGCCCCAGGCATGAGCTGCGGCACACATCGCGCAGTGTTCGCCGGAGGTGTAGACCGTTGTCGTCGCCCGCTCGTCCGGCGACAGATGCTCGGCCGCCCATTGAGCAAGCGCGAGTTCGGGGTGCAACGTATCATTGCCCGTCCCGACCCGATTGCGATCTTCCCGCAGAACCGTGCCGTCAGCGGCGACGAGCACCGAGCCGAAAGGCTGGTCACCGGCCTCCAGCGCTTCGGTGGCAAGTTCGATGCAGCGGCGAAGATGGCCGCGGTCGACGTCATTCATGGGAAGTCCTTGCTTTTTGATCGGTAGAGCGGAACTGAGCATACCGCGGCTGTCGGAACGTCGCGAACCGGAAGTCCGGTAGATTCATCTGACATGCGAGCGCTCGAGAGGCTTCGGCGCGCATGCCGTCAAGCGGCATGGCAAAATCGGCGGCCCCAGCTCCCCAGCCTCACTTCAGGCGACACGACTACCCTGAAACACGGTCGCCGCGTCGCGGGGCTCGTCCGGTCGCACGGCTTGGGTGGAACCTCTTAAGCCTTGGCAGGACGCCGGACCATGTTGTCGACCTTCGCCAGCTACCAGTTCTACACCCGCGACATGCCGAAGACACTCGACCGCATTGCATCCGACCCGACGACGAAGCGGGACGCGGACTATTACCAGAGCCACATCCACGAGGTGAAGACGCTCGACGACTTCATGGGCGATTACCGGCTCTATTCCTATGCGATGAAGGCCTACGGCCTGGAGGACCAGATCGGCTCCCGGGCGCTGGTCCGCAAAGTGCTCGCCAGCGACCTCACCGATAAAAACAGCTTTGCGAACAAGCTGTCCGACGAGCGTTATCGCGCTCTCGCCAAGGCCTTCACCTTCTCCACGGCATCAGCCGTGAAGGCGACGCCCAGCGCCCAGACCACCGACCAGAGCGATCGGATCGTGGAGGCCTATTCGGAAAATCGCATTCGCTCCGGTCAGGCCCTGTCGGCAACGACGAAGGCCTATACCGACACGATCGGCAACGTGACCTCGGTCGATTCCTTCCTCGACGATTCCACGCTCTTCAACGTGGCGCTCACAGCGGTCGGCATCAACCCGGCGATCGCGTCGCGGCAATTCATCCGCGACGTTCTGACCGGCAGCGCCGCCGACGGCCCGGCCGCAAACGGCGATGACCGCTACACGGCACTGGCCGCGATGCTGCCCTTCCACGCCGACGGATCGGTGCCCGCTGGAGGGCTGCAAAGCACCGACCAGTCAAACACCACGGTCTATGCCTTTTTAAGCCAGAAAGGCGCCGCCATGAGCCCGAGGGGCGCAGCCTATCAGGTCGATTACTACGACAGTCTGGTGTCCACCGTTTCGACGGCCGATGAGTTTGTCGCCAATCCGCGCCTCGTCGACGTCGCCCTCACTTCCGTCGGCCTCAACCCCAATGTCGAGACACCGGCCTACATCTGGCAGGTCCTGACCAGCGACCCCGCCGATCCGAACAGCACCCTCAACACGATGCCGACCGACACGGATGCGGCTCGCACGCGCAAGGCGCAGTTCGAACAACTCGCCTCAAGCTATAATTTCGACACCCAGGGCAATGTCCCGGCGGGCCTGACCGCCCAGAACGAAGAGGCTCGAAAGGCGACGGTCGACGGCTATTTCGCCAACTACCAGAACGGGGTGCAAAGCGACGATCGACTCGCATCGGTCCTGTTCAAGGCCGGTGCCTCGATCGTGTCTTCGGCCCTCGCGTTCGTCTCCAATCCGAAGCTTTTCGACTATGCCCTGAAGGCGTTCGATCTCGATCCGGCGAAGGAAAGCCGCACCACGATCATGCGCGTGCTGCGCAGTGACCCTTCCGACCCGACCTCTTTCGTCAACAGCCTGAAGGACGAACGCTACGTCAAGCTCGCTGCCGCGTTCAATTTCGGCGCGGACGGCAAGCTGGCGACACCGCGCATCGCCCAGACGGCCGAAAATCAGGTCGACACCGCCGATCGCTATGCCGCGCTTCTGGGCGACAAACCGACCACGGACGCTCTCAAGAGCGCCAAACAGGAGACGGAGGCCTACAGGGCCGCGCTTTCGACAGCGATCGGCATTTCGGATTTCGTTGCCAACAAGACGATCGCAACCTACACGCTGAAAGCCTATGGCCTCGACAAGGAGCGTCTTTCTCAAAAGGACCTGACGGCGATCCTGACCAGCGACCTCTCCGATCCGAAAAGCTTCGCCAACGCTTCGGGCGATCGCCGTTATGTCGAGCTTGCTGCGGCCTATTCCTTCACCACCGCGGGCGCGATCAAGCGCGACGATGCCCAGGCTCAGACCGCTCGCGGCGTGCTGGAAACCCAGGACTTCTATCTGCGACAGCAGTTGGAGGAGGAGGCAGGCGCGGACAATCAGGGCGTTCGCCTGGCACTCTATTTCCGGCGCACGGCACCGAGCCTGACGTCCGTTTACGAGATTCTCGCCGACACGGCGCTGCTGGATGTCGTCAAGACGGCGGTCGGATTGCCGGACGAATCCGGCCAGGCCGACATCGACATCCAGAAGCGGACAATCGAGAAGAAGCTCGACCTGAACACATTGAAGGACCCCAAGGGCCTCGAACGCTTCATCGGCCGCTTCTTGGCGCTTTACGAGGCACAGAACAACGCGTCCTCGCCCTCGGCCGCAGCGCTCATTCTGGGCGCAAGCGACGGTTTTTCGAGCGTCGGCGGATTGTTCTAGCCGCCACAGACAAACGCGCGCGATGCACGCGAAACGAACGGCCATCAGGAGCGACGGAGCTTCAATGCCGAGGCGCCATGGCCAATCCGCAGATCGATCGGCGCGCTCGCCCCTGATCAAAAAGCTGAGAACAGTCGCCGAATCTCAGCTCTTCGGCCGTTTCGGACGGCGCGGCTTTTCACTGGCGGGCGGACCGTCGGTTCGCACATTCTCTGGGCGCGGCGAGGCACCATCGCCCGGGCCTTTCCCCTTGTAAGGCTTGCCCTTGCCTTTCTGGCCGCCGCCTGGTCGAAAGTCGCCGGGGTGATTGCTGACGGTCGTGCCATCGCCTGCGCCTGCATTCGGTCCGGCCCGCTTCTTGAAGGGCTTCTTGCCTCTGGGCTTGCCACGTGCGTCGCCATCGCGCAGCGCGGCCATGGCGAAATCGTCGGCCGGGCGGATGGTGATGTCGTCGCCGTCGCTGGAGCCAGCCGCTGCGGCAAAGCGGGCTGCCGCTTCCTCGGCGATCTCCACCTTGGTCTCGCGATCGAAGATCTTGATCGCGCCGATCTCCTGGCGGGTGATCTTGCCGCGACGGCACAAGAGCGGCAGGATCCATTTCGGATCGGCATTGTTGCGCCGTCCGACATCCATCTGGAACCAGACAGTCGGGCCACCGCGGCTGTGTTCCTTCGGCCCGCGCTCCCGGCCTGCCCCCCCTGAGCCGGCGGCGTAGTCCTTGCCGGCCTTGGGGTCGGCACCGAAACCCGGATCGAAGACGTCTTCGGGCGACGGCAGGCGCGAACGGTAGACGCGGGCAAGCGCGGCGGCGATCTCTTCCGCCGAACGGTTCTCCATCAGCCGCTTGGCGGCCACGAGATCGTCCTCGCTGACCTCCTGGGTCAGGATCGGATCAGCCAGCATGCGCTCGTCGTCGAGGCGGCGGATATCGTCGGCCGACGGCGCGCCGCCCCAGGTCGCATTGATCCGTGCCTCGGCCAGCAGCCGTTCGGCCTTGCGCCGACGCGAGATCGGCACCAGCAGCACGGAGACCCCCTTGCGCCCTGCCCGGCCGGTGCGGCCGCTGCGGTGCTGCAGGGTCTCGGCGTCGCTTGGCAGTTCGGCATGGACGACGAGGCCGAGGCTTGGCAGGTCGATACCGCGGGCCGCGACGTCGGTCGCCACGCACACCCGTGCCCGGCCGTCGCGCAGGGCCTGCATCGCCTGGTTGCGCTCGGCTTGGCCGAGTTCCCCCGACAGCGTCACCACCGAGAAGCCGCGCTCCAGGAGACCGGACGATAGGTGCCGCACCGCCTCGCGGGTGTTGCAGAACACGAGGGCACTCGGCGCCTCGGCTTCTCGCAACACGTTGACGATCGCATGCTCGACCTCGTTCGGCGCAATGCGGATCGCCCGGTATTCGATGTCGACATGACCACCGGCGCCGGCTGTCGCGGTGATCCGCATGGCATCGCGCTGATAACGCTTGGCCATCGCCGTAATGGTCTTCGGCAGCGTGGCGGAGAACAGCAGCGTGCGCCGCCCGGCAGGCGTTGCCTCCAACAGGAATTCCAGATCCTCGCGAAAGCCGAGATTGAGCATCTCGTCAGCCTCGTCGAGAACCAGAACCCTCAAGCCGCCGATCTGCAGCGCGCCGCGCTCCAGATGATCGCGCAGCCGGCCGGGCGTGCCGACGACGATGTGGGTGCCCTGGGCGAGCTTGCGCTTCTCGGCGCGTGGATCCATGCCGCCGACGCAGGTGACGATCTGCGCCCCGGTGTAGGCGTAGAGCCAGGTCAACTCTGTGGTCACCTGCATCGCCAGTTCGCGGGTCGGCGCGACGACCAGCGCCAACGGCTGTCCGGCCGGTGGCAAACGCTCGTCGGGTCCGAGCAGCGTCGAGGCGAAGGCCAGGCCATAGGCGATCGTCTTGCCCGAGCCGGTCTGGGCCGACACGATCAGGTCGCGTTCGCCGATGCCGTCCTCGAGGACCGCGTCCTGGACAGGGGTGGGCTCCTCATAGCCGCGCTCCGCAAGCGCGCGCGAAAGAAGAGGGCTCGTCGGGCGAAACGGCATCGTAAGTGAGTCCTTGGATGAAAGAGGCAGGCGCGCGCGAAACTCGACATCGCGTCCGTCAGCCTGCCGGTCCCGTCCTATGCCACAGACCGAAGCATCTCTCAATCGCACCGCAGCGCACCATCACCGCGACACCATCTCTCACGTCGATCGAGAGCCGTCACCGGCGCACAAAGCGCGACCGACCCGACCGGGATATGGCCGTCCGGTGACCAGCCTCAGCCGGTTCGTCCGGCCAGGCACCGCTGGTAGGCCCGGCGGCCGGATTCGCGGGCGCGCTGCTGCTGGATCAGGTCGTAGCCGATCCCCTCGCCGCTGTCGCGATTGTCGAAATAATCGTTGCCGGCCGTCTGGCGTGCATAGGTGCGGCAGAAGGCGGCGGTGCCCCGTGGGTTCGGATTGGCCGACACGCGCGCGCCGTAGATCGGATTGTAATTAGGATAGGGCGTCGTTTCCTGGCAGCCGGCCAGGGTTGCGAAGGCGACGAAGACGGCGGGAATGACAAGGATAGGCGGTTTCATGACTTCGGCTCCAAGCTGTTCTCCGAACAGGATAATTGGAACGCCGAAGCCGCATGAGAAGCGCCGATCAACCAGCCGTGTGCCTTTGGCATTCGGGTCGCTATCGCAGGGGCGTCGGTGCAAGCCCGGCAAGCGGGACGCAGCCGCACTCGCAGCCGGCTCCAACGCCACCGAACGCAATCGGCATTTGACCCGCCGGCCGGCTCGGCGCATCGATAGGCGAAGACCCCGAGCACGGTCTTGGGAGACCGTGCGCGCCCGCTCCCAAGACCTCGTGCTGGCCTGACGGACATGCGACAGGGTGCCAAATCGGCGGCTTCCATAGGGCCGAGGCAGGCGGCGCGACGCGTAGACGAGGAGACGGACGGCGTGACGCCGATCTACGAGGAGATCGATTCCCCGGTGCCCGAGGTGGCGGCAGCGCGGCTGGCGCGGCTTGGCGGCCTGGCGTTTCTCGACAGCGCCATGCGTCAACAAACGCTGGGACGCTATTCCTATATCGCGGCAGGGCCCTTCGCGGCCTTCATCGTCGACACGGATGGAGCACGTTACGACGGGCGACGGATCGATGGGCCACCGCTGGCCGCGCTTGACGCGGCGCTCGAGCGCTTCGCCAGCAAGACCGTTCCTGGCTTGCCGCCGTTTCAGGGCGGCGCCGTCGGTGTCGTGGCCTATGAATTCGCCCATCATCTGGAGCGGCTCGCCAGGCCTGCCGATTTCGACCCCAACGAGCCGAGCCTCCGCCTCAATCTTTACGACACCGTGCTGGCGTTCGATCACCTCGACGACCGGACCTTCATCGTCGCGACCGGACATCCGGCAAACGAGAACCAGCGCGAATCCCGTGCAAGGGATCGCATCGAGGCCTTCAAGGCAGCATTGGCCACCCCGGCCGAGGAGCGCCGCTCGCGACGCGGAACCGCATCTCAAAGCCTTGACTGGCGTTCCAACGTCTTTGCTGCCGACTATCGCGCCGCGATCGAGCAGGTGAGACGCTACATTCTCGACGGCGACATCTACCAGGCCAACATCGCCCAGACTTTCACCGCCGATCTGCCCGACGACTTCGACCCGTTCGCCCTCTATCTGAAGCTTCGGCAGACCAACGCGGCGCCCTTCGGCGCCTATCTCGATTGCGGCGACCTCGTCGTTGCGTCCTCTTCGCCCGAGCGCTTCCTGAAGCGACAAGGCGAAACCATCGAGACGCGACCGATCAAGGGCACCGCCCGGCGATCGGACGATCCGGCCGAAGATGCGGCCCTTGGCGACGCGTTGCTTTCATCCCAGAAGGACCGGGCCGAGACCGTCATGATCGTCGATCTGCTGCGCAACGACATCTCGCGCATCTGCACGGTCGACAGCGTCGATGTCCCCATACTCTGCGGTCTCGAAACTTACGCAGCCGTCCATCACCTCGTATCGGTCGTCACCGGCCGATTGAAACCCGGGACCACCGCTGGCGATCTCCTGCGCGCGACCTTTCCCGGCGGCTCGATCACCGGCGCGCCAAAGATCCGGGCGATGGACATCATCACCGAGATCGAGAAGACGGCGCGCGGGGCTTATTGCGGCTCGATCGGCTATTTCGGCTTCGACGGGGCGGTCGATCTCAACATCGCGATCCGCACCGTCAGCTTCCAGAATGGCCGGGCGCGGCTTGCGGCCGGTGGCGGCATCACGGTCCTGTCCGACCCGGCGGCCGAATACGAAGAGACGTTCATCAAGGCGACGCGGGTCTTTGCGGCCTTCGAGCGGGAGGCGGCGGATTTCGAGCCGGCTCAGGACCGACCCGCGCCGGCGGCCCGGGTAAAGACCGACCGATGATCCTCGTCATCGACAATTACGACAGCTTTGTCTTCAACATCGCACGCTATCTCGACAGGCTGAGCGGCGCGACCGAGGTGGTGCGCAACGATCAGATCACCGTGGACGATATCGCCACCCTGAAACCCCGCGCCATCGTCGTTTCACCGGGGCCCTGCGCGCCACGCCAGGCCGGCATCTCGCTCGATCTCGTTTCGCGCCTCTCGGGCACCGTGCCGATCCTCGGTGTCTGCCTTGGCCACCAGGTCATCGGCGAGGTTTTCGGGGGCACCGTCACGCGGGCCCTCAAACCCATGCACGGGCGGGCCTCGATCGTCGATCATGACGGCTGCGGGCTGTTCGCCGGCCTCGACCGACCGACGACCGTCGGTCGCTACCACTCGCTGATCGTCGAGCCGACACCATCGATGCTTCAGGTGCTGACGATCGACGCGCGCTCTCGTGAAGGCGAGATCATGGGACTGTCCCATCGCCGCCATCCGACCTACGGCGTGCAGTTCCACCCCGAATCGGTGCTGACCGAGAGGGGCGAGACGATCTTCGCGAATTTTCTGGCGCTGGCGGGGGAATGGCATGACAAGCGCTGAGCCAGAAGCGGAGCACATCTGGCTGAACGGCCGCTTCGTGCCAGCCGAAAGCGCGATTGCCGCCAGCGATCGCGGGCTGCTTCTGGCCGACGGCGTCTTCGATACCGCGCTGATTCTCGGCGGCCACGTTTTTTGCGGCAGCGCCCATCGCGACCGGCTGGCTCGCGCCGCTGAAAGGCTCGGCATCCCGATCCAGGTCTCGATGATCGACGCCGCCATGACGGCCCTCGCTGCGCGGCGGGTCGACGGTTCGATGCGGGTGACATTGACCCGTGGCCCAGGCCCCCGCGGTCTCGTGCTGCCGGCCGAGCCGCAGCCTACGCTTCTGGGCGCCACCGCGCCGCTCGCTCCGTCGCTGATGTTCAGGCCAGTCGCCTGCGCGATCACCCCGATCGCCCGCAACGAAACGTCACCGGTCTCGCGTATCAAGGCGCTGAGCTATCTGGACGCGGTCCTTGCAAACGACGCCGTCCGGAAGGTGGGCGCCGAAGAAGCCCTCTTCTGCAACACCCGAGGGGCATTGGTCTGTTCGTCGCTGGCCAATCTGTTCCTGCGCCTCGGCAACACGCTGGTCACACCGCCGATCGAAGACGGTATCCTCGATGGCATCACCCGCGCCTTCGTGCTCCACAACGCCGCCGCATGCGGCCTGACGCCGGAAATTCGCTCCATCGACCCGGCGGAACTCGGCAATGCTGACGCGTTCCTCACCAACAGTCTGCGCCTCGTCGCGCCTGTCGTGGGTCTTGGCGATGCCATTCGACGTCCTGAGCCGCGGATCGTCCGCTTGATGGAGCGGCTCTGCACCTCGATCGCGTCGGAGTGCAACATCGATCCACGCGAGCGCGGCGCCGTGCTGCCAGGATCATGACGAAACGATAATCGACCGGACCGCCGGTCGGGTGACTGCGAGTCTCGCCGAAGTCTTTGTAAACTGCGATTCAGTTGCGCGTCACCGTGCCGCCAGCCAGAAGCCATGCCGGGTTGAACCAGGTGTCGGCTTCGCCATCATAGGGCATCGTGTTGATGTCCCAGTGGCGGACATATTTCGCGTAGACGTCCCAGACCGAAGGCCCGCCACCGACATAGACGACCCGGTCGGTAAACCCGGCAAGCACCGTTTGGGGATCGTCGGCTGAGCGGATTTCCATGATCGTGCGGTCGCGCGTGGCAAAATCGGGAAAGGACGCGATGGTGCGCGGCCCGGCGATCAGCACATGGCCGCGGGTGATCTCGAAGAATCGCTCGACGTCTTCCACGTAGGGCCGCTCGCGGCGGCCCTCCCACGGCAGCACGCCGTCAAGACCCAACTGGCCGCTCCTGCCGATCGCGCAAATCACCCTGACGTCCGCCATGCCCCACTCCGCTGCAGTTATTCCAAGGGCTTTGATGGCATGTGGGGGACCCTGCGACGATGACATGTTGGCCACGATCGCCCGGTCTTTCATATTTGAAGGTGTTTCGGCGGGCGATGCGACGTGGCAGAACCCGGATGGTGGAACTGTCTTGCCGCCAACCGATCATCCGAAATGGCCTGCCGTGGAGAGACCGATATCAAAATCGGCGAACAGGCCATCCGCAAATCCGGCCGAAGTTCAGGAATGGCAAACAAATCGTCCGCTCGCGTACTAACAGTTTCAAATGTAAACTGGTTTATTGACGGCGCCTGAAACGCTCGCGATAGATCTCCGCATGGAAGACAACCTGAATAATAGTTTTATGCCCGAGGCGACGATCCGGCACCCGAGGCCGATATTTGTCGAGGGCGCTGGCCTCGACAGCGCATCGCATGACAAAAGTCCCGCGCCTGTCATCGTGCCCTCGCTCCTGTCGATCGCCAAGTCGACACGCGCCTTCGTTGCTCTCCTCCTGAGCGAGATCGGTTTGCATCCAGGCCAAGACCAACTGATCGATAAGCTCGACGCAAACCGTCTTGTCAGTGTTTCAGCCCTGGCAGAACAACTGGCGGTTCGGCCATCGACAGTCTCCAAGATGCTCGACCGGCTCGTCGACAAGGGATTGCTCGAGCGCTCGGCGAACGACGCCGATGCCCGTCGCACCATGGTTGGTCTCACCGACAAAGGCATTGAAGCGCAAACCGCGATCCGCACCATCTGGATCAGGCTGGAGCAGGACCTGACCGGGCAAATGTCGCCGGACGACCTGCGTACGCTCGACCGCTCGTTGACGCGGACGGATGCACTTCTGTCGCAGAAGTTGCGCCGACTGCGCTAAACCTGCGCCAACGATCTTAAATCCCAAAGCCTCGCCCTCGCATCCCTCTGCAGGACGTCACCTTTTCCGGCGGTCACCCTCGTTGCCTGTTATCGCCACGGCGAAGCCCGCCATCGGCGTCGCTCGTCGGCGGTCGCAGCCAGGCTCGCCATGCGCCACCCAACCGCGCCAGACCTCGTCCTAAACCAAGGGGGCATCGTCGCGATTGACCTGCAAAGCCTTCGCGTCTTACCTGCGGCGAACCGTGCACGGGGCAATTTTGGCGACCGGCATGTCGGAACCGGAGGCGAGATATGAATGATACCGCGACCATCAGATCCGCGAGTCTTGCCGTCGAGATCGTCGCTTACGGCGCCGCAATCCGCTCGATCCGTCTGTGCGGTGTCGAACACTCCCTCGTCGTCGGGGTTGCGGACCTCGACCACTACGCCTCCGGCAATCGGGACTATTTCGGCGCGACCGTCGGCCGCTTCGCGAACCGCATCGACCATGGTCATTTGACCGTCGACGGCCGGAACTATGCGTTGGCCCGCAACGATCCACCCCATCACCTGCACGGCGGCCCGACCGGCTTCTCGACGCGAAAATGGACCTTCGACGCGATCGAACCCCACCGCGCGCGCCTCGTCTATCGCTCGCTCGACGGTGAGGAGAACTATCCGGGTGAACTCGAGGCCGTCGCCGAATTCTCCGTCGACGGCGAAATTTTGACTATCGGCTACAGCGCCACCGCGGCACAGGAGACGGTGGCGAACCTCGCCTCGCATCTCTACTTCAATCTCGACGGCGGTGGCGATGTGCGTGGCCACACCCTCGAAATCGACGCCGAGCACTATCTGCCGACTGAATCAGCGAACCTGCCGACTGGCGAGATCGCAGCGGTCGCAGGGAGCGCTTTCGATTTCAAGGTGGCAAAGCCACTCGCGGAGGCCCCCGCCGGCCTCGATCACAATTATTGCCTGACGCCCGAGAAGACCGGAACGTTGCGCCATGCCGCGACTTTACTCGGTCCCAAGAGCGGCGTTCGGCTCGATCTCGCAACCACCGAACCCGGGCTGCAGGTCTATGGTGGACACAAGCTCGACGGCAGCTTCACTGATCTTCAAGGCGCGGCGATCGCCAGCCGCTGGGCTGTGGCGCTGGAGCCGCAACTCTGGCCGGACGCACCGAACCGGCCGACCTTTCCTTCAGCGCGGCTGCGTCCCGGCGAAACCTACCGACATTCGAGCACCTATCGCTTCAGTCGCGGATAACCGGAGACTGCAGCATCCGTCTGCGCAATGCGGTTTGAGCCGTTGGAAGCTCATCCCTGTTCATTGCGCAGCGTGTTGAATCGACTGACTGAATTGCCAGACCAAGCGTGCGGCCAAGCCTCGCTGCAAGAGGCTCCGACGCGTCGGTGGAGGTCCGTTCCAAAAGCCGAAAAACCCTTGCGTTGCAAGGCTTGCGCGATTCATCAACCTTCCTGAAAGATTCAACCCGCTATGCTGCATTGCGCTATGCAATCGCCACATTCTGCGATAATGTCACAACGTCGTTATCCCCAGGCGAACCTATAAAATTGAAGCCGTGAAAAATCAGAGTTCTGCGTCCCGTCGCCAAGCACTGAAAGTCGGCCTCGCGGCGACGGTTGCTGCGATTCTTCCCTTCGGCGCTCGCGCCCAGGACGCGCAGCCCGCCCCGGCCGCGCCGGTCGCCGCGCAGCCGACTTCGCCACCGGACAATCCGGGGCAATTCGGATCACCCGATCAGCCGTTCACCTTCGACGTGCTCTCGTCCCGCATGCAAGAGGCAGCCAAGCGTCCTTACCAGGCGCCCGGCAACGACCTGCCGGACGTGATCAAGAAACTGACCTACGATCAGCATCGGGCGATCAGGTTCCGTCCGGATCATGCGTTGTGGCGCGCCGAGCCGGTGGAGTTCCATCTGCAGGCCTTTTATCCGGGCTGGGTTTTCAAGGATACGACGTCGATTTTCATCGGCAAGGGCGGCGTATATCAACGGCACAATTTCGCCGCCTCCGACTTCGAATACCGCCCCCCGCTCGATCCCGCCAAGTTCCAGGACCTGAACCTCGACGGTGTCGCCGGCTTCCGCATCCATGCTCCGCTCGAGCGGCCGGACTATTTTGACGAACTCGTCACCTTCCTCGGTGCCAGCTATTTTCGCGCACTCGGCATGGGCACGCGATACGGTCTGTCTGCGCGTGGCCTGGCGATCAACACGGCGACGAGCGACGTCGAAGAATTTCCCCGCTTCACCGCCTTTTATGTCGACGAACCGCAACCCGGCGACGACAAGATCCACCTGATGGCTGAACTCCACAGCCCGAGCCTCGCCGGGGCCTATTCCTTCGTGATCACGCCGGGACCGCAGACCGTGAGCGACGGCGCGGCGCGGCTCTACATGCGCAGTGAAGTGACCCGGCTCGGGATCGCGCCATTGACCTCGATGTTCACGTTCGGGGAAAACGACCGGGCCGGCCGCGACGATTTCCGACCGGAGGTCCACGACAGCGACGGCCTTTTCATCAGGCGGTCATCGGGTGAGCACCTGTGGCGGCCACTGAAGAATCCCCAGGATCTCTCGCTCTCCTATTTTCAGGAGACCAACCCGCGCGCCTTCGGACTGCTGCAGCGTGATCGCGATTTTTCCCACTACGAAGACACCGAGGCGCACTACGAGCTGCGGCCGTCGCTTCTCATCGAACCCGTCGGCGATTGGGGCACCGGTACGATCGAACTCGTCGAAATTCCGACGGATTCCGAGGCGAACGACAACATCGTCGCGTTCTGGGTGCCCGAGGACAAACCGAAGGCGGGTGCCGGCGTCGAATACCGCTACAGGATGAGTTGGGGGCTCACGACCATTCCGCCCGGCGAATTCGCCTTCGTTTCGGGAACATATGTCGGGATCGGCGGAAACGCCGCCGACTCCAGTGCGACAACCCGGCGCTTCGCTCTCAATTTCGATGGCGGCACCATTGCGAACCTGCCGCAGGACGCGCAGGTCGACCCGTTGATCGACGTTCCATCGAACGCACGTCTGGTCAATTCGTCCCTGTCCCGTCTGCCGGATGGCGGATGGCGACTGTCGCTAGAGCTGGAAAAGCTCGATTCCGATCCAGTTGAACTTCGTGTGAAACTATCCATGTTGCAGCGCGTTGTAAGCGAAACATGGTTATACCAATGGGTGGGCCCCGCCTCATGAGACACTTGCAAAACTCCGTTCAAAGCGAAGCCACGAATTTTGGCGGCCTGATCGGTCGCGCCGATCTGTCCGACGATCAGATGATCGAGGCCATTCGTGCGCGTCTCTCCGGTGGCGGACGTGACCCGGCTTCGGCCGAGGCGGTCATCGAAGCTGCCCGGATGGGTGACGACGAAGCGAAGTCTCTGGTGCAGACCATCGCTGTTCCTGCGCCGGTATCGAAGCTCAACATGCCGACCCAGTGCCTGACC
>JBBSUS010000005.1:0-15503 GCA_038234195.1 Hyphomicrobiales bacterium
TTCGTGCCCGGCGGGAAGAACGCCCTGATGGGCGCATAAGTCTCCACCTGGCTGACGAACAGCACCGCGCCATCGCTCTCGATGCCGAGATTGGCGGTTTCCCCCGTTGCTTCCATCAACCGGCGCAGAACCGGACGGCTGCGTTCGATGAGGCTCGTCCTGCGCAGAAATGCCGAGCCGATGAGAAAGGCGCCCGGGCCGATGTGCCAGGTCTGGTCGGTATCGTCGGCCTCGACGATTCCGTGCGCCTTGAGCGTGACGAGGACACGATAAAGCGTCGCGGTCGACTCGCCGAGTTCGTTCGAAAGATCCGTCAGTGTCGCGCTTTCGGTCCGTGCCAGCGCTGCCAGCATCGTCATGGCCCGGTCGAGGGATTTGACGGTGTTCTGCTCGGTCTTTTCGTAGAAGCCCTTCGGCCGGCCCCTCGGCCGGATTCGGGCACCGGTTGGCTGGCCGTTCTCATTCTTCGCCAATTCAATCAGCTCCCTATCCCAACCGGAAAACACCTCAGGTCGAAGTGAAAAATTCAGACCCTTGATGTTGTTGAAGATTTTTGTCTTTTCAAAAAATGAAAGAGCATTTCAAAAAAATAGCAGATTGAGGGTTTCTCGGCTAGCCTGGTTTTAACAAGCCATTCGACGGAGCCCCGCCATGCACTTCCAGAACCCCGTTTTCATTCCCGGCCCGACCAACATGCCTGAGGCCATTCGCCAGGCGTGTTCCATGCCGACCATCGATCATCGTTCACCGCTGTTCGGCACGATCCTCCATCCTTGCCTCGAGGGCGTGCGCACCGTCCTGAAGTCGAAGAATGCGGAGGTTTTCATCTTCCCGTCCACCGGCACCGGTGGCTGGGAGACGGCGATCAGCAATACCCTGTCGAAAGGAGATCGGGTGCTTTGCGCTCGGAACGGCATGTTCTCGCATCGCTGGATCGACATGTGCCAGCGTCATGGCCTTTCCGTCGATATCGTCGAGACGCCTTGGGGCGACGGCATTCCGGCGGAACGGTTCGCCGAGATTCTGCGCGCCGACACCGATCGCGCAATCAAGGTCGTGCTCGCCACCCACAACGAAACGGCGACGGGCGTCACATCCGATATCTCGGCGATCCGCCTGGCTCTCGACGAGAGCGACCACCCGGCGATGCTGTTCGTCGATGGCGTCAGCTCGATCGCTTCGATGGATTTTCGCTTCGACGAATGGGGTGTCGACATCGCCGTCACCGGATCGCAGAAGGGCTTCATGCTGCCCCCGGGCCTGGCCATCCTCGGCTTCTCGAAAAAGGCAATGGCCGCCATGGCGCGGGCCGATCTGCCGCGAACCTTCTTCGATGTCCGCGACATGGCGAAGGGCTACGCCAACAATGCCTATCCCTATACCCCGCCGGTCGGGCTGATGAACGGCCTGAAGCTGTCATTGACGATGCTGTTGGACGAGGGCCTGGAAAATGTCTTTGACCGCCACCGGCATATAGCCGACGGTGTTCGCGCGGCTGTCGATGCCTGGGGCCTGTCGCTCTGCTCCACCTCCCCCCAGGTCCGTTCGGACACGGTCAGTGCCGTCGTCACGCCCGAGGGTTTCGACGCGACACAGATCGTGACCCGCGCGGCCAGCCGCTACGACATGGCGTTCGGCGTCGGTCTCGGCGAAGTCGCCGGCAAGGTGTTCCGCATCGGCCATCTCGGCAGCCTGACCGACGCCATGATGCTGTCGGGTCTGGCCGTCGCCGAGATGGCAATGGTCGATCTCGGCCTCGACATTACGCTGGGTTCGGGGGTTTCCGCAGCGCAAGCCGTCTATCGCCACGACGACAGGATCGAAGCCAGGGCGGCTGCATGAAGGACATGGACGACATGAACAAACTCGTCATCCCGACTTTCGCCGACGTGAAGGCGGCGCGGACACGCATCGCGCCGCACATCCACAGAACGCCGGTGCTGCGATCGAGCTATCTCGACGGCCTCACCGGAGCGGAGCTCTTCTTCAAATGCGAGAACTTCCAGAAGGCGGGCGCCTTCAAGGTGCGCGGTGCGTCGAACGCCGTCTTCGGGCTTTCGGATGACGCCGCAACGCGCGGCGTCGCCACCCATTCGTCGGGCAATCACGCCTTGTCCTTGAGTTACGCCGCGGGTCGGCGCGGTATTGCGTGCCACGTGGTGATGCCGCGCACGGCCCCGCAGGCCAAGAAGGACGCGGTGCGCGGCTACGGCGGCATCATCACCGAATGCGAGCCGTCGACCTCCAGCCGGGAGGAATATTTCGCTAGGGTGCAGGCCGAGACGGGCGCCGACTTTGTCCATCCCTACAACGACCCAAGGGTCATCGCCGGCCAAGGCACCTGCAGCCTCGAACTGATGGAACAGATGGACGAGTTCGGCGGCGGCCTGGACATGGTCGTCGCCCCGATCGGCGGCGGCGGGATGATCTCCGGCACCTGCTTGACCTTGTCCGCGATCGCACCCGATGTGAAGGTGATCGCCGCCGAGCCGGAGCAAGCCGACGACGCGGCGCGCAGTTTCAGGGCCGGGCATATCATCGCCGACGATGCGCCCGACACGATCGCCGACGGCCTCAAGGTGCCACTCAAGGAGCTGACCTGGCACTTCGTCTCGACCTATGTCGCCGACATCCTGACGGCCAGCGAGGCTGAGATCGTCGCGGCGATGAAGCTCACCTGGCAGCGCATGAAGATCGTAATGGAGCCCAGTTGCGCCGTGCCGCTCGCAACCATCCTGAAAAATCCCGAGACCTTCCGCGGCAAGCGGGTTGGTGTCGTCATCACCGGCGGCAATGTCGATCTCGACAAGCTGCCCTGGATGCAAAACTAACGGAGGAAATCCCATGAACGACATGACCCGGATCGAAGACCTGGACGTCGGCTTCGACGTCCCCGCCCTGCCCGGCATGGACGAAGCCGACATCCAGACGCCCTGTCTGGTGCTCGATCTCGACGCGCTCGAACGCAATATCAAGAAAATGGGCGACTATGCCAAGGCCCACGGCATGCGCCACCGCAGCCACGGCAAGATGCACAAGTCCGTCGATGTCCAGAAGCTGCAGGAAAAGCTCGGCGGCGCCGTCGGCGTCTGTTGCCAGAAGGTCTCCGAGGCCGAGGTCTTCGTGCGCGGCGGCATCAAGGACGTGCTGGTGTCGAACCAGGTCCGCGATCTCAAGAAGATCGACCGGCTGGCGCGGCTTCCCAAGCTCGGCTCGCGCATCATCGTGTGCGTCGACGACATCGCCAATGTCGCCGATCTGTCGGCAGCGGCACAAAAGCACGGCACGACGATCGAATGCTTCATCGAGATCGACTGCGGCGCCGGCCGCTGCGGCGTGACGACGACGCCGGCCGTGGTGGAAATCGCCAAGGCGATCGATGCGGCCGCCGGGCTGAAATTCACCGGTATCCAGGCCTATCAGGGCGCCATGCAGCACATCGACGACTTCGACGCCCGAAAGGCCAAGCTCGACGCGGCTATCGCCCAGGTCAAGGACGCGGTCGACGCTTTGACGAAAGAAGGGCTCAAGCCCGAACTGGTTTCCGGCGGCGGCACCGGAAGCTATTATTTCGAAAGCAATTCAGGCGTCTACAACGAGCTGCAATGCGGCTCCTACGCCTTCATGGACGCCGATTACGGCCGCATCCATGACAAGGACGGCAAACGCATCGATGCCGGCGAATGGGAGAACGCGCTGTTCATCCTGACCTCCGTCATGTCCCATGCCAAGGCCGACAAAGCGATCTGCGACGCCGGCCTGAAGGCCCAATCGGTCGACAGTGGACTGCCGGTCATCTTCGGCCGCACCGACGTCGAATACGTCAAGTGCTCCGACGAGCATGGCGTCATCGCAGACCCGAAGGGCGTCCTCAAGGTCAACGACAAGCTGAAACTCGTGCCGGGGCACTGCGATCCCACCTGCAACGTCCATGACTGGTATGTCGGCGTCCGCAACGGCAAGGTCGAAACCGTCTGGCCGGTCTCGGCCCGCGGCAAGGCTTACTAAGCCTCGACATCGCCAACTGTTCGGAAGGCCGGCACCCGGTCGGCCTTTCCTCTTCATGACATGAAAGCCGACGCCCGATGCTGATCGTCCCCGAAAAAGAGATTGCCGCGTTGATGACGCGCTCCGCCGCTTTCGACGCGGTCGAAAAGGTCTTCGTCTCGATGGCCAATGGAACGGCCAGAAACTTTCCCGTGGTCCGCGAGGCGATCGGCCATGTCGACGCGCTGTACGGGTTCAAGTCCGGCTTCGACAAGGCAGCCCTCGATCTCGGGCTGAAGTCGGGCGGCTATTGGCCCGGCAATGCTGACAAGGGCCTCACCAATCACCAGTCGACGATCTTCCTCTTCGACGCAGACACCGGCAAATGCCGCGCCGTCGTCGGCGGCAATCTGCTGACGGCGCTGCGCACGGCCGCGGCCGCCGCCGTGTCGGTGGCCCATCTCGCCCGAAAGGACGCGAAGGTTCTGGGCATCGTCGGCGCCGGTCATCAGGCCGCGTTCCAGTTGCGCGCCGTCGCCGAGCAGCGGGCGTTCGAACGCGTCGTCGGCTGGAACCGCTCGCCGGAAAAACTCGAAAGGCTCGCCAAGGTCGCCGAAGAGATAGGCCTGCCGTTCAAGGCGGCTTCGCTCGAAGACCTGGGGGCCGAGGCCGATGTGATCGTGACGATCACATCAAGTTTCGCGCCAGTCCTCATGGCAGATCACGTCAGGCCCGGCACCCATATCGCGGCGATGGGCACCGACACCAAGGGCAAGCATGAGATCGACGCCGCGCTCGCGCCGAAAGCGAGGCTCTTCACCGATGAGGTCGCGCAATCGACAAGCCTCGGCGAATTCCAGCACGCTGTCGCGAATGGCTCCGTCTCGGCGGACGAGATCGGCCAACTCGGCGCCGTGATCAATGGCACGCACGACGGGAGAACCTCACCGGACGACATCACCATCTTCGACGGCACCGGCGTTGGACTTCAGGATCTCGCCGTGGCCTCCGCGGTGGTCGATCTTGCGGTTCAAAACGGGGTGGCGATCGAGGTCGAGTTCTGATGCTGTAGCGCGTTCTGTCGAGACGACACGGCTCGCGCGTAAGCGCAAACTCCTCGCAGGAACACGCCGGCCCAGCGCTGTGCGCCTCTGGAACACACTGGCTCGAAAGGCGTCTCGCTGTTCTGCGCCCGCGGCATGAGCGAAACGGGCACGGAACGTACGATCGGATGAGCGAGGGACTCGCATGCTTTGTGGCGAGCTTCGCATCATACGGCCGCGACGACGCCCAGAATCAGACGTCGCGACGTCAGGGGGCGATCAACTCCGGGACGGCGTTCTGCGGCGCCGGATCCGATCGACGTCGGGCAGGAAAACCGCCAGCAGACCAAGGACCGGCAAGAAAGAGCAGATCCGGTAGACATATTCGATGCTCGTCTGGTCCACCAAATACCCCAGGACCGCGGCCCCCACCCCGCTCATTCCAAACGACAGACCGAAGAACAGGCCGGCAATGGTTCCAACCCGCCCTGGCAGAAGTTCCTGGCCGTAGACGACGATGGCGGGAAAGGCCGACGACAGGATCAGCCCGACGATCACACTGAGAACGCCCGTCCAAAAGAGATCGACGTAGGGCAGCGCCAGCGTGAAGGGCAATGCGCCCAGGATGGAGCCCCAGATCACATATTTTCGGCCGATCCGGTCCCCGATCGGCCCTCCTACGAGGGTTCCGACCGCGATCGCAGCGAGAAAGGCAAACAGATAGACTTGCGATGCCTGAACGGAGAGGTGGAATTTGGCGATGAGATAGAAGGTGAAGTAGCTGCTGAAACTGGCGATGTAGAACTGCTTGGAAAAGATCAGCAGAACGAGGATCGCGAGGGTATAGACAATCGTTCGCCGGGTTGTGATGGACCCGCCGTCGCCATCGCGGAGCCGCGGCTTGGTGGAGCGAACCTTCCCCTGATACCACCGTCCCACACGAAACAGGACAATGATGGCGAGGAGTGCGGCGAGCGAGAACCAGGCCACGCTCGGTTGTCCACGCGGGACGACGATCAACGCGGCCAAGAGCGGCCCGAGGGCCGATCCGGTATAGCCGCCCACCTGGAACACCGATTGCGCCATGCCATGCCGGCCCCCCGAGGCCATGCGGGCGATCCGCGACGATTCCGGGTGAAAGACCGACGAGCCGATGCCGACCATCGATGCTGCCACAAGCAGCATCGGATAGCTGGCGGCAACGGACAGCAAGATAAGACCGACCAGCGTAAAGCTCATCCCGACCACGAGTGAATACGGGCTTGCCTTTCGATCCGTCCGATAACCGATGAGGGGCTGGAGCAGCGACGCTGTCAGTTGAAACGCGAGGGTGATCAGCCCGATCTGGGTAAAGCTCAGGCTGAACGAGCGCTTCAAAATCGGATAGATGGCCGGGATCATCGACTGGATCAGGTCGTTGAGAAGGTGCGAGAAGCTGATGGCGACCAGAATTGCGACTGCGGCGCCTTCCGGCACGGTCTGCGCTGGCACCGAGTTTGTTCGGCTTGATCTGATGTCCATTTTTTCGCTTCCGCTCGAATGTTCCCAATCGTCCCTGTGGAAGCGGAATTGCAAATGAAATTTTGAAATGCTGGACGATTTGGTGCAAATTCGCTGGAGCGATCTTCGCGCCACCACGCAGAAAATGGTCGACAGCAACGTTTACCATCAGCACCGCTCGCGCGTGGCTTGCACGCCAATCTGATCAGATTGTCAGCGGCGTCGAATGGATTGAACGCAGCCTCGTGGCAACGTCGCCGACTGTATCGTCGTCTGTTTCGGTATGGTCGCTCGAAAACAGAGAGGATCATCCCAATGTCGGAAAAATACAGTTCGGAAGGGTCGTTCGCGTCGCCCCCCTGCTTTGCGCACGAACTTGAGTACTCCGAGAACGGCTATGTTGTATCCGATCCGGTTGAAAATAAGGATGTCGCGCGCTGGCGAAAGGCGGAGCGGGAACGCCTGATCTCGGCCCGGCTGTCCATATCGGCGGCCGATCGAACCGTATTGTCGCAGGAGATCGCCGTCGAACTCGATCGACTGATCGAACCCCGGCGAGGACTCGTCGTCGGCTTGTATTGGCCGTTTCGCGGCGAGCTTGATTTCCGGCCCTGGATGCGGAGCGCCCATGGCTCCGGGATGCGAACTGCCTTGCCTGTCGTAGTAGCGAAAGACCAGCCGCTGGTGTTTCGCGAATGGACGCCTGAGGGGCGAATGGAACGTGGCGTCTGGAACATTCCAATTCCCGCGGACGGCGACGAGGTGATCCCCGATGTCGTGATTTCGCCCTTGGTCGGATTTGACGCGCAATGCTTCCGCCTTGGCTATGGCGGCGGATTTTACGACCGGACGCTGGCCGCGAGGAAGGAGCGACCCTTCGTGATCGGGGTTGGGCATCCGCTTGCGCAAATCCCGACGATCTATCCGCGGCCGCACGACATTGCGATGGACGTGATCGTGACCGGACGTGGCCAGGTGATGGAACGTGGAAGGGTTGCATGACGAGCATCTGGTTGAGGCGCGCCTATGAGGCGCCTGGACACTCGGATGGACAGCGGATTCTGGTCGACCGCCTGTGGCCTCGCGGCGTATCGAAGGACAGCCTGAAACTCGACGACTGGATCAAGGACGTCGCACCGAGCGATGATCTGCGCCGGTGGTTCGATCACGAAGTGGAAAAGTGGGACGAGTTTCAAAAGCGTTATGAAAAGGAACTCGATTCGTGCCCCGAAGCGGTGGCCATGCTTCGCGATCGGCTAGCGAAAGGCCGGGTGACGCTCGTCTATGGGGCAAAGGACGAGGCGCATAACAACGCCGTCGCTTTGAAGGCCTATTTGGAAAGCCACCGGAGCGGCGGCTGATCGAGGCTGCCGCTAATTCGATATCGTCGCGGCGGGCGGGCCTCCTTCGCCGAGGTCGGGACGAAGGCCCAGAAGTTCCTCCAGCGGCGAATGATCACTGACGAGATCGGCCAGCGTAAAACGATCGAGAACCGCCAGATACGCGCCCAGGGCTTCGGAAAGCGCGCCCCGGAGCCGGCAGGGGCCGCTGATGACGCAGCGATTGCGGGCTGGATCGAAACACTCCACCAGACGAAAATCATCCTCGGTTGCGCGGATCACGTCTCCGACCCGAATGTCCGAAGGCAGCATGTTCAGGCGAAGTCCCCCGCCCCGGCCCCGCACCGTTTCAACGAACCCTGTGCGGCCGAGTTCCTGGGCGATTTTCATCAAATGGTTGCGGGAGATCGCGTAAGCCTCGGCCACATCCTGGATGGTCGCCAGCGCGTCCGGCTTGAGGGCCAGATACATCAGCATTCGCAAGGCGTAATCGGAATACATCGTAAGGCGCATGGGGATCCCTAAAATATGCATGGAGGATATTGCTTTGACGTTGGCTTTGCAATATCTCTGTAAAGAGGCATTGATAATGCATGTTATAAGGCCGTGAACGATCGATCCTGACCGACGGCCTGGCCGCAAATGGAAGGATAAATCGATGGCATTCCTGTACGCGCTCCGCGATGGGTTTCTGTTTCCCGGCAATCTGGTCTTGCGCAAATGCGGTATCAGCATCGAAGAGGACCAGGGCCTGTTTCGCTCCTTCATCAACATGTGTGTCTGGGGCGCCATCAGCCTCGTCGTCGCGATCTACATCTTCCTGTAATAGCGTCGACGCATGGCTCAATTTGCATTTGCCTACCTGGCATTCATGACACTGCACATCGTGCCGGCGGCCACCGGCCTACGGGGACTCGCGATCCGGACCATCGGACGTGGCGGTTATATTTCGATCTATTCGCTCACCTCGGTCCTCCTGCTGATCTGGCTGGTCGCAGCAGCAAGAAGCGCGCCGACCCTGGCCTTGTGGCCGCTGACGCCGGATCTGGTCTGGATCCCCTTGGTGGTGATGCCCTTGGCCCTGTTCCTGGTGGTGGGCGGCCTGGCGACACCCAACCCGCTATCGATTTCCTGGCGCGGCGAAGGGTTCGATCGGTCGAACCCCGGAATCGTGGCCATCACGCGCCATCCCGTGCTGTGGGGGCTACTTCTATGGGCGCTCTGCCATGGCGCGGTGAATGGCGATCTGGTTTCGGTCGCACTGTTCGGCGGCCTGGCGCTCTATGCCGCGTTCGGCCTCGGCCGCGCCGACGAGCGGGCAAGGGAACGGCTCGGCGCCGAAAGATGGGCCGCCCTCTCCGCCGGCACAGGCTCCGTGCCCTTCGCCGTGATCCTGTCCGGCCGTCAGCGACTTCCCACCGACATGCCGACTGTTGCCACCGGTTTCCTCACCTTCGGAATCTACACCGCCCTTCTCGCCGGGGGTCATTTCTGGCTGTTCGGTGTCGACCCTCTTGCGCTTCTGGGCTGGTGAAGCGGATAACCCGGTGTCGGTCTCACTTCTTTGCAACTTCGGGTTCCCCGCAGTTGCCTGTGGCCCGCCGATGACCTGCCGCGCTTGAGGCGGTGACGCTGGCTGCGAACGGGATGGGTTCGAGGCTCCCGGCAGTCTACCGGCATGAGCCATGCCGCCCGATCACTGCCCGATGATCTGCGGCGTCGCGCCCGCGTTCTACAACGAGGACAAGGAGCTCTCGGCGCGTGCCTTGCTGGCCCCCGATCATCAGGCGTCGGTCGGCTCCTTGTGCGGCTCCGGGCTGAAATGGTCCTTGAACTTGTTGGCGACGCCGTCCCAGGCATCGGCATCGGCCGGCGGCTCGCCCTTGATCGACATGTTCGGCCAGATGTCCGCATATTGCTTGTTCAGAGCCAGCCATGCGTCGGCCTCGGGGACGCTGTCGGGCACGATGGCTTCGGCCGGACATTCGGGTTCGCAGACGCCGCAGTCGATGCATTCGTCGGGGTGGATGACCAGCATGTTGTCGCCCGCATAAAAGCAATCGACCGGACAGACCTCGACGCAATCCATGAACTTGCACTTGATGCAGGCCTCGGTGACGACGTAGGTCATGACACGGCCCTCGGCCGGTCAAATTCCGGCCGGTAGAACAGGCCGATCCGAATGCTCCTGGCGATCCGCTCCGCCTTCTCGCGAAATTCCGCGGCGTGTGCCTCGTCGAACAACTCGTCCGCCGTTTCGTAGAACAACGCCAGCCATGTCTCGAAGAGCTCCGGCGCGATGCCATCGACCCTGCCGTGCACCGCGAGCGGATTGCCCTTGTAGCGTCCGCTGGTCAGCATGACCGACGACCAGAAGTCACACATTGTCTGAAGATGCTTCGGCCAGGCCTCGGAGGCGATGGCTCGCTGGAAGATGGGACCCAGCAGTGGATCAGCGAGGACCTTGGCGTAGAAGCGCTCGACGAGGAGGCGGATGCCATCGTCGTCGATCCGCGCACGTTGCGCGTCAAGGCCTCCCGAGGCGGCCGACCCCTGCGCCGGAATTTGCAAATGGATAGCCACGGATCTCTCGCTCCATTCTATAACATGCATTCTTTCTGCATCTTATAGAATGGAGCGCAATTTTCAAGTCGTACCCGCGACCGACCGCCTTGCGGCCGTCGTGCCCGCATTCCGGGCGAACGGTGGCCGCGTGCAGCCATCCTCGTTGCGGTGACGCAGACGGATATCCACCGACCGCCATCGACCCGTTCGACGAGGCTCAGCGAAAGCGCACGACCTGAAAGGTCAGCGGGATTCAGGTCGGCGATCCCGCAAGGTTCAGCCGGTCGTCGACCGCTTCCGCCCTCGCCGCCAAATCCACGGGACCGTCGGGGGCGACCGTCAGACGAGTGTCGCGCAGTTCACCGGCCTGCTCGAGCAAGCCGTGAGCCGTGGCGGCCAAGTGAGCCTCGATCCGTTTCAGATCACGCGCAAGGTCGATGCAGAGGGCACTCGTCTCGAATTCGCTCCGCCCGGGCTGCTGCAGATATTGGAGGTATGTCCGCTTGATGTTGTCCTCGACATTGCGGAACTCCTCCTTGCCGGCCACCAGGCGCCGGGCCGCGTTTCTGTCGGCGAACATGAAGACGGTGACGGCGAGATGAAGGTGATCCACCAGGCGCTGGTGCATCATGACAATCTCGCCCTGCATGCTGTCGGGGATCGATATGCCGTGATGGCAACGCCGCTCGGCAAGGTCCATCACGTTGCGATCGACGATGTCGCCGACATGTTCGAGGTTGATCGCCAGCGCGGTCGTCTCGGACATCCGCTGACGATCAGACGGCGTCATGGCATTGCTGTCGATGCGCCCGAGATAGAGCTGGATCGCCCGGAAAAGGCGGTCGACCGTGTCGTCCATCGTGCGGATCTTCGCGATTTCGGCCAGATCTCCGGAGGCGAAAGCCTCACCCGATCGGTTGAGCATCGCCTCGACGGCGTCGGCCATGCGCAGCACCTCGCGCGCCGCATTGGCCAGCGCCACGGTCGGCGTCGAAAGGGCTCCCTTGTCGAGATAGAGCGTCGGGCGCTCGCCGGCAGGAGTAACCGGCTCGGGCATCACCCGCTTCAGCCCCGCCTCGACCAACGGCAGCAGCGGCAGGAAAAGCCCGGCCATCGCGACGTTGAAGCCGAGATGGAACAGCGCTGCCGCCTGGCCGCCGTCGCCGCTGACGAGCCTCGTCATGAACACGGACAGCGGGTCGATGAACGGCAGGAACAAAAGGCAGCCGACGAGGCGGTTGACAAGGTTGCCGATCGGCAGACGGCGCCGTGACGGCTCCTGGCCGAGGCTGGCAAGCAACGGGTTGAAGGCGCTTCCAAGATTGGCACCGAGGACCATCGCGAAGGACGCCTGCGGACTGACCACGCCGGCGACGGCGAGGGACATGACGAACAGCATGGCGGCCACGCTCGAATGGGCGGCCCAGCTGATGAGCGCTGCCATCAGGATACAGAAGATCGGGTCGATCGTGGCTGCCGACAGGAAATCGCGCAGAACGACCGACGTCTCGATCGGCGCCATGGTCGCCACGAGGACATGCAGCGCCAGGAGCACGAGACCCAGCCCGAGAACCGCCAGGCCGGCTTCTCGCACGCTGCTGCTGACCGCCTTGCGATGGCAGATGAGGCCGGCGATAATCAGCAGCGGATAGATCAGACTCGTATCGAGCGAGGCGAGTTGGACGATCAGGGTCGTGCCGATATTGGCGCCGAGCATCAGCGCGAGGGCGGATCCCAGGGCCATGGAACCCGTTGCCGTCAGCGACGTCGCCATCAACGCCGTCGCCGTGCTGCTTTGCAGAAGCATCGTGATGCCGAGACCCGTCGCGAGGGCGGGAAGGCGGCCCTTCAGGCCGAGCGCGATAACGGTGCGCAAGCGACCGCTGAGCGCCTTTTGCATGCCGCCGCTCACCAACTGGATCCCGTAGGTCAAAAGCGCGATGCTGCCGACGAGGCTGATCAGAACGTGCAAGGTCTGCATGGGTGTCTCTCAATCCAAGACTGTCATATAGCGCACATCGTGCGCAATTGTTACGGCCTCCCCGGCCTTGGATCGAAAGAATTTTTGGTCGTTTCGCCGCTGCCCTGTTTTGCCTCTACGCAATGAAATGCTTCGGCGACCTGCCGTTCAGATCCCCTGCCTCACGCCAGATCGTCCTTGCGGTCCAGGATGCGCTCCAGCGTCGGTCGAATTCGCGAAAGTTCGTCGAGATGGGCGGCAGAGAGCCGGGCGAGATACCCCTCCGACCGGGGCGTCAGGTGAAGAAGCACTCGCCGCTGGTCCTCGCTGTCCTGTGTGCGCACGATGAGTTCCCCCTCGCAAAGGCGATTGGCGAGTTCGACGGCGCTGTGGTGCCGAATTCTGAGGCGCGCGGCCAGATCACCCACGGTGATCGGTTGTCCCTTGCCGTAGCCCTTTATGACGAGCAGCGCCTGATGTTGCCGCGACGTCAAACCGACCGCCTTTGCCTCGGTTTCACTGAAATCCATAAAGCTGCGGATCAGATAGCGGAATTCGGCAAGCGCGGTGTAGTCGGCCGGGGTGAGGTTTGGATGCCGCATCGGTTTTCGGTCCCCTTTCTCGCGGTGCGCCGCTCGACAACGAGTCTTGCATTCATATCGTATAACGATATAAACCGCATCCCGTGGCTCTGCAAACGCAGCCCCTTTTGACCGCCTTCGTGAGAATATTCCACATGACGACCAGAAACGGCGATCGCCCCGCATTGGGCGATTTCACGACAGGGCCACGCGTCCTGCTCATCGCAGCCATCGCCGTGCTTGTCGCGACGGCAGCCGTCTTTGCCGGAATTGTGCTTCTGCAACTGATCCGGCTTTCCACCAATATCGCGTATTTCGGTCGCTTCACCCTCGCCGACCTCAAGCTTGCAGACAATCCGCTCGGTCTGGCGGCGGTGGCCGTACCGGTGATCGGCGCGCTGATCGTCGGCCTGATGGCCCGCTATGGGAGCGAAAAGATTCGCGGTCACGGCATTCCCGAAGCCATCGAAGCGATCCTGCTGGGCCGCTCCCGGCTCGATGCCAAGGTTGCGATCCTGAAGCCCCTGTCGTCTGCGATCGCGATCGGCACGGGCGGCCCGTTCGGTGCCGAAGGACCGATCATCATGACGGGCGGCGCGATCGGCTCGTTGATCGCACAGGCTCTCCCGGTGAGCGACAACGAGCGCAAGACCCTTCTGGTGGCCGGAGCCGCGGCGGGAATGACCACGGTCTTCGGCACACCGATCGCCGCCATCATGCTGGCCGTGGAACTGCTGTTGTTTGAATGGACGCCGCGCAGTTTCATTCCAGTGGCGGTTGCCGCGATCGTTGCCGAAGTCGAACGCACGGCCTTCGGCATGCCATCTCCCCTGTTTCCGTTTGCGGGAACGATGCACATCGATTTCGTCGGACTGGCCGGCTGGGTCGGCATAGGGCTTGCCGCAGGACTTCTGTCCGGTCTGCTGACGCAGCTGGTCTACGCCTGCGAAGACGCATTCACGAAACTCCCGATCCATTGGATGTGGTGGCCGGCGATCGGCGGCCTCGTGGTCGGGCTTGGTGGATTGATCGAGCCCAGGGCCCTCGGCGTCGGATACTCCAACATCGCGCAGATGCTGAGTGGCCAGACCATCGCCTGGTCCGCTCTGGTCCTGTTGCTGGTGAAGGCACTGATCTGGGCCGTCGCGCTGGGATCGGGGACGTCCGGAGGCGTTCTGGCGCCCTTGTTGATCATCGGCGGCGCCATGGGCGCGGTGCTGAGTGGCATCATGCCCGCAGCCAGTCCCGGGTTCTGGGCACTTCTGGCCATGGCCGCAACGATGGGCGGGACCATGCGCGCGCCGTTGACCGCCACGTTCTTCGCGGTCGAACTGACTGGAAACACGCATATCCTGTTGCCGCTGATTGCGACTTGCGCCACCGCCCACGCGGTAACGGTGCTCCTGATGAAGCGTTCGATCCTCACCGAAAAGATCGCCCGGCGAGGACATCACATCGTTCGCGAATACCGGATCGACCCGTTTGCCCTGACACGGGCGGCCGACGTGATGACGTCCGATGTCGAAACCGTCTCAGGCCAAATGACGCTCAAGGAGGTAACCGCATTTCTGACGGCGCCGAACACCCGCCATCCGACGTTCCCGGTGGTGGACGAGGCCGGCCGCCCTCTGGGGATCGTCGACCCGCCATCGGTCCTGCGCTGGCGGCGTGCCGGACAGCAGCGCGACACGCCCTTGTCAGAACTGCTGGGCGGGAAGACGCTGATCGTGGCCCATCCGGATGAATATCTGGAGGTTGTTGCCGACCGTTTGATCAATGCTGAAGTCCCTTATCTGCCGGTCGTCACGAGGGAAGGCAGGACGCTGGTCGGGTATATCGGCTGGAAGGACCTGATGCGCGTGCGGATCAGGCTTCAGGCAGCGGACGACGAGAAAGCCTCTTTCCTGAAGACTCGAGGCAAGAAAATCCGTGCCATCCGGCCCAACAGCGGCACGGCCAGCTAGCCCAGCGGTGGTCGGGGACATCGGCACGGCGTGGCTGGAGTTTCGATCGTTGCAGATCGATGCTTTCCGCCAAAGCCTCAGCGGTCACTGCCCATTCCATCGTCATCATCGTTCTTTTTATCGAGCCGCCGACCCCCGCCTGTGAGCATCTGCCATCGTTTGCTTCGACCGACCCTGTCGAGGGGCGGGATTGGCGCAGATCGGCTTGGTGGCGCGGGACTGGGAGGCGCGGGACAGGAACCCAGGTCGAAGGCCACCGACAGAAACTTCGGACCACGCGAAATCCGTTCCAATGGGCTCGAGACGTCGTCGGCAGGGATAGCGAAATCGCCGTCTGGGAGGGCCTCTCCCGAGAGGCCCGCCATGTCAGAATTTTTCCCCTCAAGAATTTTTTTTGACACAGCGGCAATTTGCCATCATGATGCCACCCTACGGACAAGTTCATCCTTTCGGTCACCGAGGCACAGTTTCTTCGAAGAACCAAGGAAATCGCCTGTGTTTTTGCATGGACGCAAGTCGATCGGGTTTTCGGCGACGATGATCGTGGCATTGTCTGGAACAAA
>JBBSUS010000006.1:0-15312 GCA_038234195.1 Hyphomicrobiales bacterium
GCCGGCTTTCTTCATCGGTGCCTTGACGCCCGGGTCGTATTGGCGTGTGCCGATCGTCCGCAGCCAGGTGTCTTTCACCTCAGGGGATGCGCCGAGGGCCGCGACGGATGCGCTCGTCATGGTGATCGGGCACAGATGCCCACATTCGACGCCGGCGGTCATGTAGAACCGCGCCGCCCGTGCACGGTGGCGAAATCCGGCTTCTTCCTGTGGACCGGCCCAGATCGAGGCATGCAGGCCATCGGCGATCGAGCGGCGCATCAGCGCATGATAGGCCGGATGGTAGTCGACCATCTCAAGACGGCGGCCCTTCTCGTCGAAACGCCTCAGCTTCGGCAATTCGGTGTTCGCCAGCCTTGCGAGGTCGTGAGCCTCGAAGGAGCCGCAGAATCGGCCATGCTTGGCCAAGCTGTCCAACGTCGATTCGGGCAGGTCTGCCGCCAGAAGGCGCAGCAGCGGGTCGCCGAGATAGGCGTTGAATCCTGCATAGTCTGACGACTGGTTTGCGACGGTGTGGGTGATGAAGTTCGTCTCGGCCATGCCGGTCTCTCACTGTCGATGCGGTGTGATGCGTCGCGTCGCGTCGCGTCTCTTCGGGCAGGCGTAAGGCGCATCGATCCTTGCCGCAAATCAGCCGATTGCCTATAGGCATCGTCTCGATGAGCGAGCCTTCCCCCTTCCCGCCGTTTTCGCAACGCCATCTCCTCGGCATCGCGAAGCTCAAGCCCCATGAGATCGAGCAATTGCTCGACCTGGCCGAGGCGGAGGTCGCGGTTGGACGACGGCGCGACAAGAAGAAGGCGACGCTGAAAGGGCGCACGCAAATCAACCTGTTCTTCGAAGCCTCGACCCGTACGCAGGCGTCCTTCGAACTCGCCGGCAAGCGCCTTGGCGCCGACGTCATGAACATGGCGGTCGCCAATTCGTCCGTGAAGAAGGGCGAGACGTTGATCGACACGGCGATGACACTCAACGCCATGCGTCCGGACATTCTGGTCGTGCGCCATCATTCGGCCGGCGCCGTCGCGCTCTTGGCCCAGAAGGTTGCCTGCTCGGTGGTCAACGCTGGCGACGGTGCCCACGAACACCCGACACAGGCGCTACTCGACGCGCTCACCATTCGCCGCCACACCGGCCGCATCGCGCGGCTCAACGTCGCCATTTGTGGCGACGTGCTGCACAGCCGCGTGGCCCGCTCGAACATCCTTCTCCTCAACGCGCTCGGCGCCAGCGTCCGGGTCGTCGGACCCTCGACACTTCTTCCGAGCGGCATCGAGGCGATGGGCGTGGAGGTCCATCGGACCATGGAGAGCGGCCTTCCGGGCGCCGACGTCGTGATGATGCTGCGCCTGCAGCGCGAGCGCATGGCGGGTTCATTCGTGCCATCTGTGCGCGAATATTTCCGTTATTTCGGCCTCGACGCACAAAAGCTGAAACTTGCCAGGGACGGCGCGCTGGTCATGCATCCCGGCCCGATGAACCGCGGTGTCGAGATCGCTTCGGAGATTGCAGACGGGCCGCAGAGCGTCATCGAGGAACAGGTCGAGATGGGAGTCGCCGTTCGCATGGCCGTCCTCGAGGCGCTCATCGGCGGTGACGACCGTGCGGCCAACCAGAATGGCAATGGCAGGCCGGGCGATCATGCGCCGGGAGACAGCCGATGAGCGCGAGTTATCGTTCCGCCGGCGAACCGGCTCCCGTTGTCATCGAAAGCGTACGAATCGTCGATCCGTCTCGTTCGATCGACGAGACCGGCTCGGTGATCGTCAAGGACGGCCGCATCGTCGCCGCCGGCGCCGATGCTCTGAACCAGGGCCATCCCGAAGGCGCCGAAATTGTCGACGGGCGCGGGCTGACGCTGATCCCCGGCCTCGTCGACGCCCGCGTCTTCATCGGCGAGCCGGGCGGCGAGCATCGCGAAACGATCCGCTCCGCGTCCGAGGCAGCCGCCGCCGGTGGTGTCACATCGATCCTCACCATGCCGGACACCAACCCGGTGGTCGACGACGTCGCCATCGCCGAGTTCGTCATGCGCACGGCCCGCGAGACGGCCTCGATCAATGTCTTTCCCGCAGCCGCCCTGACCAAAGGCCTGAAGGGCGAGGAGATGACCGAGATCGGCCTCCTCACACGCGCCGGCGTCAAGGCCTTCACCGATGGGCGCCAGACCATCGCCGACCCGGCGCTGCTGCGCCGGATCATGACCTACGCCCGAGATTTCGATGCGTTGGTCATGCACGAGACACAGGATACAGCGCTCACCGGTCCCGGCGTCATGAACGAGGGGTTGCTCGCCTCATGGCTCGGCCTTCCCGGCGCGCCGGCCGAAGCCGAGATCATTCCGCTCGAACGCGATCTTCGTCTCGCCGCACTGACGCAATGCCGCTACCATGCGGCCGCGATCTCGCTTGCCGAATCGGCCGAGGTGATCCGCACCGCCAAATACCGCGGCACGGCGGCGACGGCCGGCATATCGATCAATCATCTGTCGCTCAACGAGAACGACATCGGCGAATATCGCACCTTCTTCCGCCTCTCGCCCCCGCTGCGCTGCGAGGACGATCGCGCCGCGATGGTGCAAGCGCTGGCCGACGGCACCATAGACATCCTCGTCTCCTCTCACGATCCGCACGACGCCGACGGAAAGCGCCGGCCCTTCGCCGAGGCCTAGAGCGGCGCGATCGGTCTCGAGACGCTGCTGCCAGCCGCCCTGCGCCTGCATCACAATGGTGATGTACCGCTGCTGCGGCTGATCGAGACGATGACCGTCGCCCCGGCAAGACTTCTCGGCCTTGACCGCGGCACGCTTCAAATCGGTGCGCCGGCCGACATGGCGCTCGTCGACCTCGACGCTCCCTGGCTCTTCGACGAGGCTAAGATACGCTCGCGCTCGAAGAACTCCGCCTTCGAGAATGCCCGATTCCAGGGCCGGGTCTTGCGGACCTTCGTTTCGGGCCGCACAGTCTTCACGGCGGAAGATAACGGCTGACGCTGCCGGTGCCGTCATGGGGCGCCCGGGAGACCGGGACGGGGAAGCAGGCTACGAGGGGACGGTTGCCGTGGGGGCTCAAGACATCATCTGGCCGGTCTGGTCCATCGCGATCGCCTGCCTCGTGGGTGGGTATCTTTGCGGCACGATTCCCTTTGGCCTGATCTTCGCGAAACTCTTCGGACTCGGCGACATCCGCAAGATCGGCTCGGGCAACATAGGCGCGACCAACGCGTTGCGCACCGGCAACAAGACGATGGCCGCGCTGACGCTGGCCGGTGACATCCTCAAGGGCACCGTCCCCGTTCTCGTTGCATCGCAATTCGGACTCGTCGCGGCGGCGATCGCCGGCTTCGGCGCGTTTCTCGGGCACCTCTTTCCAGTCTGGCTCGGCTTCAAGGGTGGCAAGGGCGTCGCGACATATCTCGGTATTCTCCTCGGCATCGCCCCGATCGGCGTCCTGGTCTTCGCCGTCGTCTGGACTGGCATCGCCTATACGTTCCGCTATTCGTCGCTGGCCGCACTTACCGCTACGCTCATCGTTCCGATCGCGCTGTTTCTCATGGGTCATCGGATCGCTGCGATCCTGACGGCGATCCTGACCGTGATCGTCTACTTCAAGCACCACACCAACATCCGACGCCTCATGGACGGAACTGAAGGGCGGATCGGAGCGAAAGGGTGAAGCGTCTGACGTCCGGCGAAACTTCGCGGCGAAGTCAGCCGCTTTCGAGCAGAACCATCGGCCTGGTCCTGCCGAACGAGACCCGGCTCGCCTGGCTTCAGCTGATTCGCAGTGACAATGTCGGCCCCGCTTCCTTTCGCATGCTGATCAACCGTTTTGGCGGCGCGGAAGCAGCGCTCGAGGCCTTGCCGGACCTTGCGGCCCGCGGCGGCGCCAAGAGCGTCGTGGTCGCCAGTCGCGAATCGGTGGAGATCGAGCTGGATCGAGCGCAAAGGCTAGGCGCCCGCTTCGTCTGCCTCGGCGAGCCCGACTATCCATCGCTATTGCGTCAGAGCGATCAGGCGCCGCCGGTGCTGGCGATCATGGGCGCGGCCGAGCCGCTATCGCGTCCCGCGGTCGCAATCGTCGGTGCACGCAACGCGTCGCTTTCGGGGATCAAGCTGACGAAACAATTTGCCGGCGATCTCGCTCGCAACGGGTATGTGGTCGTATCGGGCCTGGCACGCGGCATCGATGCTGCGGCGCACGAGGCTTCGATCGAGACCGGAACGATCGGCGTCTTTGCCGGCGGGCTCGATCGCCCCTACCCGCCCGAGAACCGCCCTCTGATGCGCCGAATCGTCGATGAAGGCGGTTGCCTGGTTTCGGAAATGCCCTTCGGATGGGAGCCTCGAGCGCGCGATTTTCCTCGCCGCAACCGCATCGTCGCCGGGCTCGCAATGGGCCTCCTCGTCATGGAGGCCGCGACCCGCTCCGGGTCGCTCATCAGCGCGCGCATGGCCGGCGAAATGGGGCGGCTGGTCTTCGCGGTTCCCGGCTCGCCGCTCGATCCGCGAGCCGCCGGCACCAATCAGCTGCTCAAGGACGGCGCGATCCTGACCACCGAGGCGGCCGATGTCATCAGCGCCCTGTTGCCGCTCGACGAGCGCATGATGCCGGCGGAGGGACTGATGTTCGAACCGGAAGGGATCCGCGCGGGCGACGAGCCGGCAGAGGGCGAACGCGAGCGGATCCTCGAGACGCTCGGCACGACCCCGATCGAGATCGACGACATCATCGCACACACGGGCTGCCGGCCCGGCGCGGTGCAGTTGGTTCTTCTCGAACGCGACCTCGCAGGACGGCTGGAGCGGCATTCGCACGGCCGGGTTTCACTGGTCTTTTGAGGCATCGTTCGATGGACGCGCTTCGGTTCCGAGCCTGCCGATCTGTTCCTCCGCCTCTACCCGAGCCATGTCGATCAGATAGCTGAGGATCGAGCGTTGCGGCTGTTTCAAAACGCCCTTGAGTTGCAAGAGCATGTCCCTGACATATTGGAGGGTCTGCCGTCGATCGTCTGTCTGCGCGTCCATGATGGTTGAATCCCCAGAGTCCGGCTTGGCCATCGGCAGATGCGATCGCGCACTCAATACCGATACGTGCAGACTATAGTTAACTTCACCTAATGGTTGCAACCAGTCGACGCCGATTTTGTCGCGGGGTTGACCGGCCACTCCCGACTGTCCATTTGACGAGGCGGTCCGTTTCCCGGACATTCCGGCGCAATCGTTCAGAACCGAACGCCGCTATCACAACCTTCCAACATCGACGGGGCTAGCCACAGCATGGATGTCGTCATCGTTGAATCGCCGGCCAAGGCCAAGACGATCAACAAATATCTGGGCGGCAACTACAAGGTTCTCGCCTCCTACGGTCACGTTCGCGATCTGCCGCCGAAGGACGGCTCGGTTCGCCCGGACGAGGATTTCAGCATGATCTGGGAGGTTGCCAAGACTTCCCAGAAGCGAATGACCGAAATCGTCCAGGCGCTGAAGGGCGCCGACGGCCTCATCCTTGCCACCGATCCGGATCGTGAGGGCGAAGCGATCTCCTGGCACGTTCTGGAGGTCTTGAAGCAGAAGAAGGCGATCGGCTCGAAGCCGGTGAGCCGCGTCGTCTTCAATGCGATCACGAAGAAGGCCGTGCTCGACGCAATGGCCAACCCACGGCAGATCGACGAGCCGCTGGTGGATGCCTACCTGGCACGCCGGGCCCTCGACTATCTCGTCGGCTTCACGCTGTCGCCGGTGCTGTGGCGCAAGTTGCCCGGCGCCCGCTCGGCGGGCCGCGTCCAGTCGGTCTCGCTTCGCCTGGTCTGTGATCGGGAGTCGGAGATCGAACGGTTCAAGGCCGAGGAATACTGGCAGATCGGCGCCACGCTCGCGACGCCGCGTGGCGACACGTTCAAGGCGCGGCTGGCGGCTTTCGACGGCGAAAAGCTGCAGCGCCTGTCGGTCAACAATGAAGAGCGCGCAACGGCGATCCGCACGATGCTGGAGAGCGCCAGCTACCGCGTCGAGACGGTCGAGGCCAAGCCGACCAAGCGAAATCCCGGGCCGCCCTTCACCACGTCGACCCTGCAGCAGGCGGCGTCGGCCAAGCTGGGCTTTTCGGCGTCGCGCACCATGCAGACGGCGCAGCGCCTTTACGAAGGCATCGAGATCGGCGGCGAGACGACCGGCCTCATCACCTATATGCGAACCGACGGTGTGCAGATCGCTCCCGAGGCGATAAGCGATGCTCGCAGGTCGATTGGGTCGGTCTTCGGCGACAAATATGTGCCTGAGAAGCCACGCTATTACGCCACCAAGGCGAAAAATGCCCAGGAAGCACACGAGGCGATTCGCCCGACGAGCTTCGGCCGCCATCCCAAGGACGTCGAGCGCTATCTCGACAAGGATCAGGCCCGTCTTTACGAACTGATCTGGAAGCGCACCATCGCCAGCCAGATGGCATCGGCCGAAATCGAGCGGACGACGGTCGACGTCATCGCTTCTGGGAGCGGCAAGACCGCGGCCCTGCGTTCCACCGGCCAGGTGGTCCGGTTCGACGGTTTCCTCGCCGCCTATGTCGATCATCGCGATGACAGCAAGGCACCGACGGACGATGACGAGGACGACGAGTCCGCGCGTTTGCCCCAGATCAATGCCAAGGAGACCGTCGACAAGGAAAAGGTCGACGCGACGCAGCATTTTACCGAACCGCCACCGCGCTATTCGGAAGCCTCGCTCATCAAGAAGATGGAGGAACTCGGCATCGGCCGCCCTTCGACCTATGCCGCGACTCTGCAGACCCTGCAGGATCGCGAGTATGTCGTCGAGGAAAAGCGCAAGCTGCTGCCCGAGGCCAAGGGCCGGCTGGTCACAGCGTTCCTGCACAATTTCTTCGAGCGCTACGTTGAATACGACTTTACCGCTGATCTGGAAGAGAAGCTCGACCTGATCTCGGCGGGCGAGCTCGCCTGGAAGGATGTTCTTCGCGACTTCTGGGAGAATTTCTCCGCCCATGTCGACGGCACCAAGGAACTTCGGATCACCGATGTTCTCGACGCGCTGAATGTGGAACTTGGGCCGTTGATCTTCCCACCGAAGGAAGACGGAAGCGAACCGCGCGCCTGTCCGCGCTGCGGCGACGGGCAGCTGTCGCTGAAGCTCGGCAAGTTCGGCTCGTTCGTCGGCTGCTCGAACTACCCGGACTGTGGTTATACCCGCCAGCTCGGCACGAGCCTCTCGGCTGATGCCGCCAATGACGACGGTCTGGATGGGCCGAAGGAACTCGGCACGGATCCCGCCACCAGCGAGATGGTGACCCTGCGCTCCGGTCGCTTTGGCCCTTACGTCCAGCGCGGCGAAGGCAAGGAGGCCAAGCGCTCGTCGCTGCCCAAGGGATGGGAAGTGGCGCAGATCGATTTCGACGCGGCCCAGCGGCTCCTGTCGTTGCCGCGCGACGTGGGGCCTCACCCCGACGACGGCGAGATGATCACGGCCGGCCTTGGCCGTTATGGGCCTTTCGTCAAGCATGGGCCGACCTATGCCAATGTCGAGGATATCGACGAGGTGTTCAGCGTCGGCCTCAACCGGGCCGTGACGCTGATCGCCGAGAAAAAGGAGACGCGCGGGGGTGGCCGTGGCAAGCCGGCGGCGCTCGCCACCCTCGGCGAGCATCCGACGCTCGGCGGCGAGATCACCGTGCGTGATGGTCGCTTCGGTCCCTACGTCAACACTGGCAAGGTCAACGCCACACTGCCCAAAGGCAAGGACCCAGCGTCCGTAACGCTCGAAGATGCGATACAGCTGCTCACTGACCGGGCGGAGAAAACCGGAGCCAAGGGCACCAAGGGCACCGCTAAGGCCAAGAAGGCGCCGGCAAAAAAGACGGCTGCGTCGAAGACTGCCAAGAGCGCGACGGGGACCAAGGCGAAGACCCCGGCCAAGAAGAAGCCTGCCAGCAAATCCGCCACGAAGCCCGCAGCGACGGCGTCGGGCCCCAGCAAGACACCGACCGGGAAGGGCTCCACGCCTGAAATGGGAAGGCCCATTTCCGCAGGAAAGGCCAAGTCGCCGGAAACGAGCCGAGGCAAGGCTTCGGCGGGTGTTGGTGATGCCGACCTGCCTTGGGACGCGGATTGACCATGGCGCGCAGTCCGTCCCGTTCCGCGTCAGCACCGGATCTCACCCGAGAATCGGTGCTGCGCTTCATCGCCGACAATCCCGGCCGGTCTTCCAAGCGCGACATCGCCAAGGCCTTCGCCATCAAGGGCGACGACCGCGTCGCATTGAAGGACCTTCTGGCCGACCTGCAGGCTGAGGGTCTGCTGGCTGGTGGGCGCAAGAAATTCGCCGTGCCGGGCGAACTGCCGGCGATTTCAGTCCTGGAGATTCGGGATCGCGACGACGATGGCGGTCTGATTGCCGAGCCGGTGTCCTGGGACGTTGCCGAGAGCGGCGAGCGGCCCAGGCTCTCGGTGCGCCAGGCCGCCGGCAAGGGATCGGCCGCCGGGCTGGGCGAACGGATCCTGGCCCACGTGGAAGTGGCCGAGGACGGCGAACGGATTGCCCGCGTCATCCGCGTCCTCGAAAAGCGCCGCGGCATTGCCATCGGCGTCTTCCGGGCGATGAAGGGCGGTGGCGGGCGCATCGATCCGGTCGAGCGCAAGCAGCCGGAATACGCGATCCCGGCCGGTGACGAGAACGGTGCCAAGGACGGCGATCTGGTCGAAGTCGAGCCTGGCGAACGCACACGAATCGGCATGCCTTCAGCGCGCGTGATCACCGTCGTCGGCTCGATGGCATCGGAAAAGGCGATCTCGACCATCGCTCTCCACGCCCATTCCATCCCGCACATCTTCCCCAAATCGGTACTCGATGAGGCCAACGCCGCCGGTCCCGCGACGATGAGCCATCGCGAAGACTGGCGCGCGCTGCCCCTCGTCACCATCGATCCCGTCGATGCCAAGGATCACGACGACGCGGTCCATGCGATTGCCGACGACGATCCGCACAATGCCGGTGGCATGATCGTCACCGTCGCCATCGCCGACGTGTCCTTCTATGTCCGGTCTGGCTCGCGCCTCGACGCGGAAGCCAAGCTGCGCGGCAACTCGGTCTATTTTCCCGACAGGGTCGTGCCGATGCTGCCCGAGCGCATCTCGAACGACCTCTGCTCACTGCGAGACGGTGTCGAGCGCCCTGCCCTTGCAGTCCGCATGACCATTGCGGCGGACGGGCGGAAGCTGCGCCACAGCTTTCACCGCATCATGATGAAGAGCCACGCCAAGCTCGCCTATGAGGTCGCGCAGGCGGCGATCGATGGCGCGCCCGGCAAGGTATCGCAGGATATTCTCGACGGCACGCTGCGCCCCCTCTGGCGCGCCTACGGGCTCGTCAAATCCGCCCGCAACGAGCGCCAGCCACTCGACCTCGATCTGCCGGAGCGCAAGCTGAAGCTCGGCCCGGACGGACGTATCGACACGGTCGTCGTGCCGATGCGCCTGGACGCTCACAAGCTGATCGAGGAGTTCATGATCCTCGCCAACGTTGCCGCTGCGGAAACCCTCGAGGCCAAACGCCAGTCGCTGATCTACCGCGCCCATGACGCGCCATCGCTGGCCAAGCTCGAATCCCTTCGCGAGTTCTTGCGTACTTTGGAGATCGGTCTCGCCAAGAGCGGTGCGCTCAGGCCCTCGCACTTCAACGGCATCCTGGCGCAGGTGAAGGACGGCGAGCATGAGAGCCTCGTCAACGAGGTGGTGCTGCGCTCCCAGAGCCAGGCGGTCTATTCGCCCGAGAATATCGGCCATTTCGGCCTCAATCTGGCGCGTTACGCCCATTTCACCTCGCCGATCCGCCGCTATGCGGATCTCATCGTCCATCGGGCGCTGATCAAGGCCCTCGGGCTCGGAGATGGTGGTCTCAGCCGCGAGGACGAGGAGAACCTCGAAGCGACCGCCGAAGAGATTTCGCGCGCCGAACGCCGTGCCATGGCCGCCGAGCGTGACACGGTCGACCGGCTGATCGCCCACCACCTCGCCGACCGTGTCGGCGACGAGTTCGACGGGCGCATCACCGGCGTCACCAAAGCCGGCCTCTTCGTGCAGTTGCCGCAGTTTGGCGCCGACGGTTTCGTGCCCATATCGACCTTGGGCGATGAATATTTCCATTTCGACGAAATCGCCCGCAGCGTCGTCGGCGATCGTTCGGCCAAGGGCTACCGCCTCGGCGACAGCGTCGAGATCAAGCTGACGGCCGCGCTGCCGCTGTCGGGTTCCATGCAGTTCGAGATGCTGAGCGAACCGCGCAAGCTTCCAGGCGGAACTGGCTCCTTCCACAAGGCGAAGGGCAAAGGCGGGTATAAGAGCAGGGACAAAGGCGCGCGTGGGCCGCAGCGAAACGGTCGTAGCGCCAAGAACGTATCCACCAAGGTCAGGAGAAAGACATGACCGACCAGACCATCGACGCCAGCTTCATAGGCGCTGCCAACGACCCGGTCGCTCTCCGGCCGCTGGGCCCGGCGTTGCTGAAGGGCCTGCGCTGCCGCTGTCCTAACTGCGGGCGCGGACGGCTGTTCAAGTCCTACCTGAAGAGTGTCGATGAATGCTCGGTTTGCACTCAGGAAATCCATCACCATAGGGCCGACGACTTGCCGCCTTACCTCACCGTTTTCATTGTCGGTCACATCGTGGTCGCAAGTTTTCTTGCGCTCGACGAGGCGGTGACGTTGTCGATGTGGGCGCAGCTGGCGATCTGGGTTCCGGTGACGCTGCTCCTGTCCCTCGGACTGCTGCAGCCGTTCAAGGGCGCAACGATCGCCCTGCAGTGGTCGCTTCGACTGGGGGGATTCGGCGGCGTCGAAGATGGCGCGTCGGAGAAGGACTGGACCTGGGGTGATCCAGTGGAAACCGATCGGGCGCAACAGCCATGAACGATGGCCGCGCCTTTGCCGATCTGGAAGCCGAGCGCGCCGGCCTGTCAAAGATTGGTTCAGAAGCGTCCGCGGTCGAGCCTCACGATGCAGGCACCCTGGTCATCGTGGACGACACCCGCGATCGGCCGTCGATTTTGATGGGCCGCCGAGCGGCCGGTCACGTCTTCATGCCGAATCGCTACCTCTGCCCCGGTGGCCGCGTCGACCCCGCTGACCTGATGCTTGCCGCCGACCACCCACTCGACGCGGACCAATGCATCCGCCTGACGCACCAGACAGCGGCCGGCTACGGGCCTCGCGAAGCAGCCGCCACGGCACTCGCCGCCATCCGCGAGACCTACGAAGAAACCGGCGCGCTGGTCGGCGAGGCCGGCGATTTCTCGTTTACCACCAGCTCCTGGGCGCGCTTCGCCGCACTGAGCGTACGCCCGGCGCCGCGCCAACTTGTGCCTTTCGCCCGAGCCATTACGCCGCCGGGCTCACCGCGCCGCGATGACACGCGCTTCTTCTGCGTCCCGGCCTCCGTTCTGATCGTTCCGCCGAGCCTCGATGCACTGCCGAGCGACGAACTTGAAGATGTTGCCTGGGTGCCGCTCGACAGCTTTGGCGAGCGTTCCATCGCGCCGATCACCCTGCGCATTCTCGACGAATTGAAGGTCCGGTTTGACGACGGAACCTGGCGCGATTCCAGCTGCGAGATGCCGCTCTATCGATTTGAAGACGGGCAATTCACGCGCAATCTCGTCTGAAAGCCTTCAGGCCGATGGACAAACTCTCACCCCAGGAGATCCTCGCCGAGGCCAAACGTGAAGCTCAGGCGATCGATTGGCTGTCTGCCGGCGCGGCTATCGCCTCGATCAGCGCCGTCGGCATCGCCCTGGGCCTCGGGCTTCCGCTCCTTTCGGTGATCATGGAGCGGCGCGGCATCTCGACGACGCTGATCGGCGCCAATACCGCAGTCGCCGGAATCGCCTCGCTGATCGCCGCACCGTTGACGACGCCGATCGCCCGCATTCTGGGCGTGCGTCTTGCGATGCTCGTTGCCATCATTGTCTCGGGACTATCGGCGCTCGGTTTCTACGTCTTTACGCCGTTCTGGACGTGGTTTCCGCTTCGCCTTGTTTTTCATTTCGCGATCACGGCGCTGTTCGTGCTGTCGGAATTCTGGATCAATGCCGCCGCCCCGCCCGGCAAGCGCGGTTTCATCCTCGGAATCTACGCGACCGTCCTGTCCCTTGGCTTCGCAGTCGGTCCGCTCATCTTCTCGACGGTTGGCTCGGAAGGTTTTGCCCCCTTCGGTATCGGCGCCGGCATCATCTTCCTCGCGATGATCCCGCTCTTCATGGCCTGGAGCCGCCAGCCGACAATCGACGGCGACCGCGATCACAGCGCGTTCTGGCGCTTCATCCTCGCGGTGCCGACGGCGACAGGCGCGGTCCTGATCTTCGGGGCAGTCGAAGCTGGAGGCTTTGCGCTGTTTCCAATCTACGGTCAGAGGCTCGGCTTCACCGAGAGCGGGGCGGCGCAACTTCTGACGGCAATCGGCCTCGGAAACGTCCTCCTGCAGATTCCCATCGGCCTCGTCTCCGACAAGGTGCGCGACCGACGCAGCCTGCTTTCGATCTTTGCCTTCGTCGGGGTCATCGGCACTCTATGCCTGCCGTTCCTGGCCAATGACTGGTGGCTGATGGCGCTGGTGCTGTTCTTCTGGGGCGGCGTCGTCGCCGGGCTCTACACCGTGGGTCTTGCCCATCTCGGCTCAAAGCTCTCCGGCGGCGATCTGGCGGCCGCAAACGCTGCCTTCATCTTCTGCTATTCGGCCGGAATGCTGGTCGGGCCACAGGCCATCGGCACGTCCATGGATATCTTCGGACCCAATGGATTTGCCTGGGCTCTGGCCGTCTTCTTCGCCCTCTATCTTGCACTGGCCCTTTTCCGCCTCGTCTTCGCTCGGCGGCCGGTCTGACCCCATGGGGTTAGCCGGCACGACGGCTTGACACGCCGCCTTCCTTGACTATGGTCCGATCCAAATTCGCCGACGCCGCGCGCCGGCGTTTTGGCGCGTGGTGCGCCGCCTCTAGGCAGGCGATCGGTCCACGGGTCGAACGATTAGGTTTAAAGCCGCATTCCGACCGCACGATCCCAAGAGGATCGGCCGCTTCGGCAGCGCTCACATCATTGGACGGACAAGGCCATGGCCAAGGCAACCACCATCAAAGTCAAGCTCCTCTCGACAGCGGATACCGGCTTCTTCTACGTGACGAAGAAAAACAGCCGCACCATGACCGAGAAGATGGTCAAGACGAAATACGACCCGGTTGCCCGCAAGCATGTCGAGTTCCGCGAAGCCAAGATCAAGTAAGGCGAACACCCGACGGTCGATACGGCCGGCCGACCCTCGCTCAAGGGTCAGCCGGAGGGGTTCTTGGCAGGTAGCGTTTTGAAGGCCGCTTTCTTAGGGAAGCGGCTTTTCTCGTTGGAGCGCTAGGAAAGGCAATCATCGGCTGCTGACGAGATCGTCGCACAGAGACAAATGCTCCGCCAAAACACGCGACGCTTGAAAAGGCATTCGAGCGAAGCGATTGCTGCGGTCTTTAGAAAAGGAAGTACAGGCGGAATATTCGCCGGAGGGCGCCACGGGGGTCCCTTCCTCTCGTGACCGAAAGGCCTGGCACGGCGCGAAAAGTGGCCGGCCGGCGCCGCACTACGGTACGAGGAAACCGCGTATGCACGAAACCGACCGGCCGCCCCACGGGACCCAGGAGATGCGGCGGACCTGAGCATTCCATGGGGTGTCATGTTCAGAAAATCTGAGTTGAAAACTCCGATCCCCTGCTTGACATCAGATTCGCCCAGAACGGAATCAAATGCAACGAATTTGCCGCGTTCGGTCCATGCCAATTTAAGGAATGGTTAAGGACAGCGTTTCCGTCATGACTCACGGGATTGCCGGAAACCCTGCGGCTCGGATCTGGTGAATCACACCGCAGGGATCACGCCGCGGCAGCGCTCACGCGATTGCGGCCGCCCCGTTTGGCGTCGTAAAGCGCTGCGTCGGCCCGCCGCATGAACCCGGCGGCATCGTCCTTGGTGGGATCGAAGATGGCGATGCCGAGACTGACGGTGATCGACAGCAACTCGCCGGCAATGTCGAATGGCTTTTCGGCCACGCTTAGCCGCACGCGATCCGCGACGGCGATGGCAGCAACGGCGTCGACACCGGGCATCAGGATGGCAAACTCCTCGCCACCGAAACGGCAACCGAGATCGCTCGCCCTGAGGCAGTGCGCGAGCCGGCCGGCAAAATCCTTCAGCACACTGTCGCCCGCAGCATGTCCCCAGCCGTCGTTGATTCGCTTGAAATGGTCGATGTCGGCCATCATCAGGCCGACCGTCTCGCCAGTGCGTCGCGAATCGGCGAGCGCGCGCTCCAGATGCATGTCCAGGAAGCGGCGATTGTGGAGCCCGGTCAGGCCGTCGGAAACCGCAAGTTCCAGCGTTCGCTCGATCGACTGGCGCAGCCGCTCCTCGTAGCTGCGGCGCCGAATCATCGTTGCCAGCCGCAGCTGCAACTCGCTGCGATCCACCGGGCGCGAAATGTAATCGCTGGCGCCCAGCTCGAGCGCGCGTGCGGCGCGCCTGTCGTCTTCTGAAGCGACGATGGCAAGGATCGGCAAAAGCCGCGTCGATGGGTCCGAACGGAGCCGTGACAGGAGCCGAAGCGTGTCGACACCTTCGGCTTCCATATCGATCAGCACGGCATCGACTGGCCCGGCCGCCAGCGCCATGAATTCGTCGGGCTGGTCCGTGCCGTCGAGAACGACGCGACGCTTCAGATTCGCGACCAGCTTTCTGGCCATTGCCGGATCGGCGCTGAAACAGGCGACGCGTGCAGGCGTGGTCTGCTGGTCGCGGCCCAGACCATCCCCCATCAGATCAAGCGCCGTCGCAGCGCGGCGTTGCAATTCGTCGGTCGTCAACTTCAGCCGTGCAAGGCTCCGAATCCGCGCGAACAGCGGCAGATCGCGCACCGGCTTCGTCAGGAAGTCATCGGCGCCTGCCTCGAGCCCATGCCGCCGATCGGACGCCTCGTCGAGAGCCGTTATCATGATGACGGGAAGATGGGCGGTCGCGCGGTTCGACTTGAGGCGACGACAGACCTCAAAGCCGTCCATGTCGGGCATCATCACGTCGAGAAGCACGATATCGATCGCCTGTTTGTCGCAGATCGCCAGCGCCTCGGCGCCGCTCGTCGCCGTGACCACCTCGTAATATTCGGCCGCAAGGCGGGCGCCGAGCAGCCGCAGATTGACCGGAACGTCGTCGACGATGAGAATGCGTGCCGTCATGTCAGAACCTCACGCGTCTCCCAGATAGGAACGGATGGTCTCGATGA
>JBBSUS010000007.1:0-15166 GCA_038234195.1 Hyphomicrobiales bacterium
GTCCATTCGGGAGCCGTGAGCGCCAGAAGGCCGGCTCGATCGAGGAAAAGCTGCTCCGGCGAGGCGTGATAGACGATCTCGTCATTGTGGTAGTTGCGAAATCCGTCCGACACCGGCTTCAGCCACTCGAACTGCTCGACATCCGTCAGTTCCTGGGTGGTGTCCATGCGGCCCGGCGTGAACGGCACCGCGACGACGACGCCAGCGTCCCTTGCGGCCTTCTCGACGCCGGCACAACCGGCCAGCACGATCAGGTCGGCCATCGACACTTTCTTGTCAGTGGATTGCGCGTCGTTGAAGCCGGTCTGAAGGCCCCGCAGCGCAGTGAGCACCCTGTGCAGCTGCTGCGGCTTGTTGATGGCCCAGTCCTTCTGCGGCTCCAGCATGATGCGCGCGCCGTTGGCACCGCCGCGCTTGTCGGAATTGCGGAAGTTGGAGGCCGAGGCCCAGGCCGTGTCGACCAGTTCGGCCACCGACAGATCGCTTTCCAGAATCGTCTGCTTGAGGCTGGCGATGTCCGCGTCGTCGATCACCGCATGGTCGAGCGACGGGATCGGGTCCTGCCAGAGAAGATCTTCAGAAGGCACCTCGGGTCCGAGATAGCGAACCTTCGGGCCCATGTCGCGATGGGTGAGCTTGTACCAGGCCTTGGCGAAGGCGTCGGAAAAGGCGTCGAAATCGCCGAGAAACTTCTCGCAGATCGCCCGGTAGGACGGATCTTCCTTCAGCGCGATGTCCGAGGTCATCATCATCAGCGGATGCTCGACGCCGGGCTTGTGCGCGTCTGGCGTCTTGGGTGCGCTCGGGTCAACCGGGGTCCACTGGATTGCACCGGCCGGGCTCTTGGTCTTCTCCCACTCGAACTTGAACAGGCTTTCGAGATAGGCATTGTCCCATTTCGTCGGCTCGGGGGTCCAGGAGCCTTCGATACCGTTGGTCATCGTGTACTCGGCAAAGCCGGTGCCCTCCGGGTTCTGCCAGCCGAGCCCCATCGCCTGAATCGGTGCGCCTTCGGGCGCGGGACCGACCTTGTCCGGTGACACCATGCCGTGCGACTTGCCGAAGGCATGGCCGCCGGCGATCAGCGCGACGGTTTCCTCGTCGTTCATCGCCATGCGCCCGAAGGTGATGCGGATATCGCGCGCCGATTCGATCGGGTTGCCGTTGCCGAGCGGCCCCTCCGGATTGACGTAGATCAGCGCCTGGTGCGAGGCCGCCAGCGGGTTTTCGAGGTCGTAATAGGCCTCGTCCGGCTTGCCCTCCCAGCGCTTGTCGCGGTTGACCATGCGAACCGGATCGGCATCGCCCTCGCCGCCTTCCCAGCCTTCCGGGCCCCAATAAGTGGCGCGATCGGCCTCCCAGGCATCGATGCGGCCGCCGCCGAAGCCGAACGTCTTGAAGCCCATGATCTCAAGCGCGCAATTGCCGGTAAGCACCATCAGGTCGGCCCAGGACAGCGCCGAGCCGTATTTCTGCTTGATCGGCCACAGCAGGCGACGCGACTTGTCGGTGTTGCCGTTGTCCCACCAGGAATTGATTGGCGCAAAGCGCTGCATGCCCTGACTGGCGCCGCCCCGGCCGTCGGCGATGCGGTAGGTGCCGGCCGAGTGCCAGGCCATGCGAACCATCTGCGGACCGTAATTGCCGTAGTCGGACGGCCACCAGGAGACCGAACTCGTCAGGAAGCTCTTGATGTCCTTCTTGATCTCCTGAAGATCGAGCTTCTGGAACGCCGCGGCATAATCGAAAGTGCCGCGATAGGGGTCGGCGATCGCCGGGTTCTGATGCAGGAGCTCGACCTTGAGCCGGTTCGGCCACCAGTCTTCCAGCATTGGCTTCGATCCGGTCGCACCGCCGATGCGGTCGCCGAAGAACGGGCACTTGCCCGTCAGATCGATATTGTCCTTCATGTCATAGTCTCCGAGATTTCGACGTTGAACTTCGAGGCCGCAACAGCGCTCCATGGAGTTTCGGGCGGGAGCGGCACTTGTCGAGGCGACCGGTTGTCACCCCTCGCGGTGATCCTCGCCGACACCGTGGAAATGGGCGCGGTCAGGGTCCATCCGCAGGACAGGCAAATTCTCGCCTGTGCTCATGATCAGGCTCCGGCTTGCGGTGGAGGAAAAGCCGATTCCGGTTCACAGCGAGCACGGCACCCTGGATATGCGCGGCAGAACACCGGAAGATGTACATGTGAAGGTCGCCGACAATAGCTTCACCGAAAACGCTGCCCAATTTTTCCGTTCCAAACGAGGGCCGTTCTCAAGCCGAACTGTCGCTCCGGACCGACATAATCATCGGACGCAAGGACACCTGCCATGGCGACATCGCCCTTCACCGCCAACGGCGGCCTCACGCCACCGCGCGGCCTCGACGTGCCCGACCTTTGCGAGAAAGGCGCCGGCGCGCTGGCGGCAGACATCCGCAGGGGAATGCTGTCGTCGCGAGAGGTCGTCACCGCCTTTCTCGACCAGATCGAGCGGGTCAACCCGGCTTACAACGCCATCGTCTCGCTGAGGCCTCGCGCCGACATCCTGGCCGAAGCCGATGCCGCCGACCTGCGGCAACGCTCCGGCGAGACCCTCGGCGCCCTCCACGGCCTGCCGATCGCCATCAAGGATCTGGCCGCAACCAGGGGGCTTCGCACGACGTTCGGCTCGCCCATCCACGCCGACTTTGTGCCCGGCGCGGATGATCTGATGGTCGCGCGCATTCGCGCCGCGGGTGCCATCATCATCGGCAAGACCAACACGCCGGAATTTGGGCTCGGCTCGCAATCCTACAATCCCATCCATGGCGTCACCCGCAATGCCTACGACACATCGCTTTGCACCGGCGGCTCCAGCGGCGGCGCCGCCTGTGCGCTGGCGTTGCGCATGCTGCCGCTTGCCGACGGCAGCGACATGGGCGGCTCGCTGCGCAATCCCGCCGGTTACAACAATGTCTACGGCCTGCGCCCGACACAGGGCCGCGTCGCCGATCCCGAAGGCCCCGACCTTTACTATTCACAACTCGCCACCGCCGGGCCGATGGCGCGTTCGGCCGACGACCTGCGGCTGCTCCTGTCGGTGATGGCGGGGCCCGACCCCCTCGATCCGCTCGGCCTGCCGCACGATCCGGGCCTGGCAGCGCCGCTGCGCGAACAGCCCCGGCCCGTGCCGTTCAGGATCGCCTGGCTGCGCAATCTCGGCGGCCATCTGCCGATGGAGCCCGGGGTGCTCGAGATCTGCGAAGACGCGCTCCTGAGGCTCGAAGCCACCGGTTGCACGGTCGAGCCGGTCGTCGTTTCCTTCGATTTAGAAGCCTTGTGGAGCGCGTTCGTCGTCCTGCGGCAATTCTCGATCGTCGCAAAATTCCGGCCGCTCTACGACCCGCCGGAGACGCGTCGCTTGCTCAAGCCCGAATTGATCTGGGAGATCGAAGCCGGTCGCCGGCTTTCGGCAGAAGACGTCGCCAACGCAGCGGCCACCCGCACCGCCTGGTTTCGCACCGTGCTCGACCTTCAGACCGGATTCGATGGCCTGTCATTGCCCTCGGCACAGGTCTTCGCCTTTGCCGCCGAGACCCATTGGCCGGCGCAGATCGCAGGGCGTGCCATGGACAGCTATCACCGCTGGATGGAGGTCGTCGCGCCGGGCACGCTTTGCGGCTGCCCGGTCATCAGCCTGCCGGCCGGCTTCGACGATCGGGGCCGATCGATGGGCCTGCAGGTGATCGGCCGGCCGCGCGGCGAACGCGCCCTGCTCGAACTCGCCGCCCGCGACGAGGCGCAGGCGCGAGGTTGACCCTGGCCACGCCGAACCCAGCCGTTCAACCGGGATCGCTGCTCGTCAGACCGTCCGGTTGCCGAGGCTCGCAACGAAATCACCGAACCGCTCGCCCTGGACGGCGATATGAGATTGCAAGGCTGCCGCCGCCGCTTCGCCGTCCGCGGCAGCGATGGCCGCGACGATCTGCCGATGCTCGGCGAGCGACTGATCGAGCCGGCGTCCAGCACGCAGTTGCAGCCGCCGATAGGTCTTCAGTCTGCGGTGCAGGCGCCTTGCCTCCCCGGCGAGGAACCGGTTGCCGCAAAGATCGTAGATCAACTGGTGGAAGCGCTCGTTCTCGTAATAATAGCCGTCCGTGTCGCGAGCACGCGCGGCAGCGTCGCAGGCTTCGAGCGCCGCCTGAAGCTCGGCCAACCCGGTGGCATCGCGCCGACGGGCCGCCAGCCGTCCTGCCATCGCTTCAAGTACCGCCATCACCTCGAACATCTCGACCAGCTCGGCGAGGCCGACGCGCTTGACGAAGGCGCCCTGGTTGGGAATCTGTTCGACGATCCCGCTGGAGGCGAGATGACCGATCGCCTCGCGCACCGGCGTGCGCGACACGCCGAACCGGTCGGCAAGCCCCTGCTCGTCGAGCCGCGCGCCCGCTTCATGGACGCCCATCACGATTTCCTGCTCCAGCGCCTCGCGGATGTCCCCGGGCTTGGGGCGCGACCCCGCGGACCTGCTGCCGCGTCCCTCAGGCTTGTCGCTCGATCCTTCCGGCGACACCGCAGCCTTCTGCTTACGCGCGACATGCCCCTGTCCCGGCCGGCCTTCGGTGGGCAGTTCGGTGAGCAAGCGATCGACGGGCATGGGCAGGCCTGGGTTAAAACCGCGGTACGATTGTATACAATCAGATTGACACCGCATGCAATCTCATGTTGTTTGACGAAAACCGCGCTGGGAGGCGCGGATCAATGGGAGGATTCACCATGACCAAGCATCTCTTGTCGGCCGTTTGCGGCCTTGCCATCACCGCCTCGCTCGCCGGCACCGCCTTCGCCGCGGACATGACGCTGCGCGCCTCGCACCAGTGGCCGGGCGGCAAGGGCGACGTACGCGACGAGATGGTCCAGATGATCGCCAAGGACATCGAGGCCGCAAATGTCGGCTTGAAGATGCAGGTGTTCCCGGGCGAGTCGCTGTTCAAGGCGAACGACCAGTGGGGCGCCGTCACCAAGGGTCAGGTCGACGTCACCGCCTTCCCGCTCGACTACGCCTCGGGCAGACATCCGGAGTTTTCCGCAACGCTGATGCCCGGCCTCGTCGGCAGCCACGAGCGCGCCGCGCGTCTCAATGACTCGCCCTTCATGAAGGACATCAAGGCTTCGGTCGAAAAAGCCGGCGCCATGGTGCTTTCCGACGCCTGGCTCGCCGGTGGCTTCGTGTCCTCCAAGGAATGCATCACGACGCCCGAAAGCGCCAAGGGTCAGGTGCTGCGCGCCGCGGGCCCGGCCTTCGAGCAGATGCTGGTCGGAGCCGGCGCTTCGATCTCGTCGATGCCGTCCTCGGAAATCTACACCGGCATGCAGCAGAACGTCCTCACGGGCGCCAACACCTCGTCCGGTTCGCTCGTGTCCTATCGGATCTACGAAGTTTCCAAGTGCCTGACCGCACCGGGCGAGAACGCCCTGTGGTTCATGTACGAGCCGATCCTGATGTCGAAACGCACCTACGACAAGATGACACCCGAGCAGCAGAAGATCATGGTCGAGGCCGGAAAGAAGGCTGAGGCCTTCTTTGCCGAGGAAGCGCCGAAACTCGATGATAAGCTGGTCGAGGTCTACAAGAAGGCCGGCGTAAAGGTCACCACCATGACCAAGGAGAACTATGACGCCTGGCTGAAAATCGCCAAGGAGACCTCCTACAAGGACTTTGCGGCAAAGGTTCCCAATGGCCAGAAGCTGATCGACGAGGCCCTCGCGGTCAAATAATCCGAAGGTATTCGAGCGAGGGCGGGCTGCGCGATGCGTGTTCCGCCCTCGCTCTTTCTGACGACCCCGACCCTCCGACCCCACAAGGCGCGCCGATGCGGCTCTATATCACCGTCGTTTCAGCGATCTCGCGGGGTCTTGCCGTTCTCGCGGCGCTCGCCCTCTTCTCGGCCGTGCTGTCGGTCAGCGAGATGGTGTTCGTGCGCTATGCGCTCGTCCAGTCGACCGTCTGGCAGACCGAATATACCACCTACGCCATCGTCGCCGCGACCTTCCTCGGCAGCCCCTGGGTGCTGATCATCGGCGGTCACGTCAATGTCGACATCCTGCAGATCGCCGCCGGGCGCCGGGTGGAACTGATCCTCAAGCTCCTGTCGGCGCTGGCCTCGCTCGTCTTCGTGGGGCTGCTCGCCTATTCCGGCTGGCTGCATTTCCACGAGGCCTGGGCCGGAGGCTGGACAACGGAATCGGTGTGGGCGATCCCGTTGTGGATGCCGCTGCTGCCGATGCCGGTCGGCACCATCATGCTGGCGCTGCAATACGTCGCCGAAATCCTGCGACTGATCCTCGACGAACGCGACACACCTTCGCCTCTCGGCCTTGAGGAACGCACCACGCTCTTCACCGAAACCACCAGACAGGCCCGCCCATGAGCCCGCTCGTTGCCGGCCTTTCCATGCTGGGGGGCCTGCTCGCCCTTCTCGCCATCGGCACGCCCATCGCCTTCGCCCTCGGCCTCGTTTCCATGGGAGCGCTGTTCACCGTCTACGGCGCCTTCTTTCTCGACACGCTCGGCGAGCAGTTCTTCGGCGCGCTGTCCTCCTTCAGCCTCGTCTCGGTGCCGATGTTCATCCTGATGGGCGCCGCCGTCGCCTCGTCCCCCGCCGGCAAGGACCTGTACATCGCTCTCGACCGCTGGCTGAACCGGGTGCCCGGCGGGCTTGTGCTGTCCAATCTCGGGGCCTGCTCGATCTTCGCGGCGCTCTCCGGCTCATCCCCGGCCACGTGCGCGGCGATCGGCAAGATGGGCATTCCCGAGATGCGTCAACGCGGCTATCCGGCCGAGATCGCAGCCGGCTCCATCGCCGCCGGCGGCACGCTCGGCATCCTGATCCCGCCGTCGGTGACGATGATCGTCTACGGCATCGCCACCGAGACCTCGATCGGCCGCCTGTTCCTCGCCGGCCTTTTGCCGGGGTTGATGCTGACGATCTACTTCATGGCCTGGACGATCATCGCCTGCAAACGGCGCGGCCTCGGCCTGTCGGAGCTGACCGAACGCTTCACCATGCGCCAGCGCTTCGCCGCTCTGCCGCGCGTTCTCCCCTTCCTCGCGATCATCGCCGGCGTTCTCTACGTGCTCTACGGCGGCGTCGCGACCCCGTCGGAAGCCGCCGGCGTCGGCGCGCTGTTCTGCGTCGTACTGGTCGCCATCGTCTACGGAGTGTTCTCGTCGAGCTGGAAGTTCTCCCAGATGCAGGTGATCTTCCGCGACACGCTGAAGGAGAGCGTGATGATCATGCTGATCATCGGCGCTTCGGAGTTGTTCGCCTTCGCTCTGTCCTCGCTGTTCATCACCCAGTCGATCGCACAATACATCGCCGCGCTGGACGTGAACGCCTGGGTGCTGATGGGGATCGTCAACCTGTTCCTCTTGGTCGCGGGTTTCTTCCTGCCGCCCGTGGGCGTCATCCTGATGACCGCGCCGATCCTGCTCCCGATCATCACCGGCGCCGGTTTCGACCCCTACTGGTTCGCCGTCATCCTGACGATCAACATGGAGATCGGCCTGATCACCCCGCCGGTGGGCCTGAACCTGTACGTCATCAACGGCATAGCGCCGGACATCACGCTGGCGCAAATCCTGCGCGGCTCGCTGCCCTACGTTCTGTGCATGATCCTCGGCATCCTGACCCTGTGCATCTTTCCCGACATCGCGCTGTGGCTGCCAAACCTCGTCATGGGACCGGAGCTGTGAGCCGCGTCTCGCTGCTCTCGGACCTGTTGGGCTCGATCGGCGCCCGCTCATGGCTCGGCGGCGACAACCGACCCCGCCATCTCGACCTGCCGGATCTCGCCGAACTCTGCCACAAGCTGGTTTCCTCGCAGGGCGAAGCCACCGGCGTGCGTTTGGCCACCGAGATACTCGATGCCTTCCGGGCCCTCACCGAAGGCGAGACCGAGGAGTTCTTCCTCATGCTCGCCGACGAGTTCTCGCAGGATGCGGCCGCCCTGTCCGAGGCGATCGAGGCCTACCGCGCCGAGCCGAACCGGCAGGCCCTCGAAGACCTTCAGGAGATCGCCGAACCGCCGCGCCAGGAGTTGTTCCGGCGGCTCAATCTGGCCGCGCGCGGCACCGCCGAGTTGGTGAAGATGCGCGAGCGCCTTCTGCCACTCGCCAAATCCGACGACGGGCGCTTCGCCACGGTCGACAACGATCTGCGCCATCTCTTCCAGTCCTGGTTCAACCGCGGCTTTCTCGTTCTGAAACCCATCGACTGGGACACGCCGGCCAGCATTCTGGAACGCATCATCCGCTACGAGGCCGTACATGCCATCGGCGACTGGGACGAGTTGCGCCAACGCCTCGCCCCCAGCGACCGCCGCTGCTTCGCCTTCTTCCATCCCTCGATTCCCGACGACCCGCTGATCTTCGTCGAAGTGGCACTGACCCGCGACGTGCCGGCGGCGATCGCCACCGTGCTCGACCCCAAGCGACAGATCCTCCCACCGGACGACGCCCTGACCGCCGTCTTCTATTCGATTTCCAACTGCCATAAGGGCCTCGCCGGCATTTCCTTCGGCTCCTTCCTGATCAAGCAGGTCGCAGAGGATCTGAAGGAAACCGTTCCGAACCTGCGCAACTTCGTCACTCTTTCGCCTGCACCGACCTTCGCCCGCTGGCTTGCAGGCCTCGACGCGGACGACCGCGCAGCCCTGGAACCCTTCGAACGCAAGACGCTGGAAATCATCGCCGAAGACGGCTGGGCGCACGAGGCCGCCAAGGCCGAAGAGGCCCGGCCCGGCATGTTGGCGCTCGCGTCGCGATACTACCTTCGCGCCAGGCGCCCCGACGGTCGCCCCATCGATCCGGTGGCGCGCTTCCATCTCGGCAATGGCGCGGTGCTCGACCGGATCATGCATTGCGGCGACCTGTCGCCGAGCGGCCTTTCGGGCGCCCACGGCCTGATGGTCAACTATCTCTACGAGTTGCCGCGCGTCGAGCAGCGCCACGAGGCCTATGCCAGCGAAGGCGCGGTGGCGGCGAGCCGCCAGGTGACCGGCCTCCTGCCGACCCGCGCGTTGAAGAACGCTTTCCCGCTGAAAGCCCCGCTGCGGAAGGTTGCCGCTGCGGCGGCACCGAAACAGGAAGCGCCCGAACAGGAAAAGCCAGAACAGGCCGCGCCCGCCAGATCTTCGAAGGAACGCCCATGACCAACCCGCTCTTCGACGCGCTCCTGTCCGTCGCCAAATCCGATCCGAGCCGGCGGCTGGCGACGCTCCCAGACGGCCGCCATTTCTCCTACGGCGATGCCAACGAAGCGACCGCACGGCTGGCCAATGTGCTCGTCGACCTCGGCGTAAAGCCGGGTGATCGCGTGGCCGTCCAGGTGGAAAAGTCCATCGAAGCTTTGTTCCTGTATCTCGCCACAGTGCGGGCCGGCGCGGCCTTCCTGCCGCTCAACACCGCCTACACGCCGACGGAGATCGAGTATTTCCTGGGCGATGCCGCACCGCGGCTCTTTGTCTGCGATCCGGCTCGCCGCGATTCGCTTGCCGAGATCGCCGAAAAGGCCGGCGCGAAAGTCGAAACGCTGGGCGTCGCGAGCGGAACCGACGCACCCCCCGGAAGCCTCGCCGAGAAGGCCGGGGCGGCCAAGGCCGACTTCGCCACCGTCGAGCGTGGAAGCCAGGACCTCGCCGCGATCCTCTACACCTCCGGCACGACCGGCCGCTCCAAAGGCGCCATGCTCACCCATGAGAACCTTTTGTCGAATGCGCAGACGCTGGTCGAAAGCTGGCATTTCACTGCCGATGACGTCCTCCTGCACGCGTTGCCGATCTTCCACACCCACGGCCTCTTCGTCGCCTCGAACACGGTGATGCTCGCGGGTGGCGCGATGATCTTCCTGTCCAAATTCGACCCGGACCTCGTCTTCGCACATCTGCCGAACGCCACCGCGATGATGGGCGTGCCGACCTTTTACACGCGGCTGTTGAGCGACGAGCGCCTGACCAAGGAGTCCGCCGGCCACATGCGGTTGTTCACCTCCGGCTCGGCCCCGCTGCTGGCCGAGACGCACCGCGAGTTCGAGGCGAAAACCGGCGAGCGCATCTTGGAGCGATACGGCATGACCGAGACCAACATGAATGTCTCCAACCCCTATGAGGGCGAGCGCCGCGCCGGCACGGTCGGCTTTCCGCTGCCGGGCGTTTCTCTGCGCATCGTCGATGCCGACAAGGGCACGCCCGTCGCGGACGGCGAGGTCGGCATCATCGAGGTGAAAGGCCCCAACGTCTTTGCCGGCTACTGGCAGATGCCGGAGAAGACCGCCTCGGAGTTTCGCGACGACGGCTTCTTCATCACCGGCGACCTCGGCACCATCGACAAGGACGGCTACGTCACCATCGTCGGGCGCTCCAAGGATCTCGTCATTTCCGGCGGATACAACATCTATCCGAAGGAAATCGAACTGGTCATCGACGAACTGCCGGGCGTCACCGAAAGCGCCGTCATCGGCGTGCCGCACGCCGATTTCGGCGAGGGTGTCGTCGCCATCGTGGTCGGCAAGGCGGGCCTGACCGAGAATGACATCACGGCGCCCCTGAAGGACAAGCTTGCCCGCTTCAAGCAGCCCAAGGCCGTCGTCTTCGTCGACGAATTGCCCCGCAACACCATGGGCAAGGTTCAGAAGGCAGAGTTGCGCAAGACCTATGGTGATCTTCTCACTGCAGCCGACTGACGTTCAACGGCTCCAGCGCAGCACCAGCGGGTCGAGCCCGCGGGCGATCTCCAGAAGCCCAGCCTTCGCCTCCTCACGCGCCGGGGCGATCGGGCGCCGCACGGCGTCGCTTCGGATGACCCCGCCAGCCTTCATCAGGATCTTGGCGGTGGCAAAGCTCGTCTGGCGGTTTTCATAATTGATCAGCGGCAGCCACTTCGCATAAGCGGCCGCCGCGGACTCGCGGTCGCCGGCGAAAAACGGTTCGACGATCTGTAGGATCCCGTCGGGAAAGCCGCCGCCGGTCATCGCGCCGGTGGCGCCCGCGTCGAGGTCGGCCATCAGCGTGATCGCCTCTTCGCCGTCCCAGGGCCCCTCGATCGCCTCGCCGCCGAGCGCGATCAGGTCGCGCAGCTTGCCAGCCACGCCGGCCGTCTCGATCTTGAAATAGGCGACGTTCTCGATCTCCGCAGCCATCCGCGCCAGCAGCGAAGGCGGCAAATTGGTCCCGGCGATCGGCGCGTCCTGAATCATGATCGGGATCGAGATCGCGTCGGAAATCGCCTGGAAGAAGGCGACCGCCTGCGCCTCGCCGACTCGCATCGTCGCGCCGTGATAGGGCGGCATCACCATGACCATCGCCGCCCCGGCCGCCTCCGCCGCCCGGCAGCGGGCGACGCAGACGTCCGTCGAGAAATGGCTGGTCGTAACGATCACCGGAACCCGTCCGGCGACATGACGCATCACCAACGCCTGCTGAGCATCCCGCTCGGCGTCGGTCAGAAGGAACTGCTCGGAGAAGTTGGCGAGGATGCACAGACCCGTCGAGCCGGCGTCGATCATGAAGTCGATCGCCCGGCATTGGCCGTCATCGTCGGGCGTGCCGTCCTCGTTGAAGATGGTCGGCACGACCGGGAAGACGCCGCGGAACGGGCGGATGGCGGAGCAGGCTGTCATGTCGAGAGTCCCTTGCAGGCATCGTTACTGCAGATCGGCGGGCAGCAACGCCGCATCGATGTTCTGGTAGCAGACCGGACGCAGGAATCTGCGGATTGCCATGGTGCCGACCGATGTGCCGCCGAAATTCGTCGTCGCCGGATAGGGGCCACCATGTACCATGGCGTCGGCCACCTCGACGCCCGTCGGAAAGCCGTTGGCGAGAATCCGTCCCGCCTTGCGTTCCAGGATCGGCATCAGCTTTCGCGCGTCGTCCGTGTCGCCTGCATCGGCGGTGCCCGAATCCATCTGAAGCGTCGCCGTCAACTGGCCGTGCAACGAGTGGGCGACCGCTTCCATCTCGGCGAAATCCGCAACGCGCACGACGATGCCGAGCGGCCCGAACACTTCTTCGCTGAGGGCCTCGTCGGCGAGATAGGCCGCTCCCGTGGTCTCGAAGAGCTGCGGTGCCGCATTGCGGCCCTCGCAGACGCTGGCGAGCGTTTCCGATACGCCCGACGTACCCTTGACCCGGCTCGTGCCCGATCGGAAGGCGCTGGCGATTCCGTCGGTGAGCATGGTCTGTGCCGCGACCTCTTTCAGCGCCGTATGAGCGGCCGAAACGAACTTGACGGCACCCTCCCCTTCGATCACCACGGCGATGCCTGGATTGGTGCAGAACTGGCCGGCGCCCATGGTGAGCGATCCGGCCCAGCCGGCGCCGATCGTCGCGCCGCGCGCCTTCACGGCATGGGGCAGCAGGAACATCGGGTTGGTCGAGCCGAGTTCGCCGAAGAACGGGATCGGCTCGTCGCGCTGCATGGCGAGATCGAACAGCGCCTTGCCGCCCTTCAGCGAGCCGGTAAAGCCGACCGCCTTGATCAGCGGATGGGTGACAAGAGCTGACCCCACTTCGCGGGAGTCCCCTCCTTGAATGAGGCTGAAGACGCCGGGGTGCAACTTGTGGGTCTTGATCGCCGCGTCGATGGCGCGTGCCACGATCTCGGCGGTGCCGGGATGGGCGCCATGGCCCTTGACGACGACCGGGCAGCCGGCGGCCAGCGCCGAGGCGGTATCGCCGCCGGCGGTGGAGAACGCCAGCGGAAAGTTCGAGGCGCCGAAGACCGCGACCGGGCCGATCGGCCGCTGCACGAGCTTCATGTCCGGCCGCGGTGCCGGCTTGCGGTCCGGCTGGGCGGCATCGTGACGGCGATCGAGATAGGCGCCGTCGCGGATATGGGCGGCAAACAGCCGAAGTTGGCCGGTGGTGCGCCCGCGCTCGCCCTCAAGCCGCGCCGTCGGCAAGCCGGTCTCCGCCGAGCCGATGGCTGTCAGTTCGGGTCCCCGCGCCTCGATCTCGTCGGCGATGGATTCCAGAAACGCCGCGCGGTCCTCCCGCGACGAGTATCCGTATGACCAGAAAGCAGCCTCGGCGGCTTTCGCGGCCGCATCGACCATGTCCGTCGTGGCGATCGAGTAGGTGAACGTCTCGCCGCTTGCCGGGCTCGACGTGAAGTGATCGGGTGCGTCCATCCAGTCACCACCGATCAGCTGTTCTCCGGTGATCTCGTTCTTGATGTCCAGCGTCATGGTTTCAGTCCTCGTGAATGGGTTCGGCGGTGAAGGCACCGCCCTGGTAGACGGCATCCGGCGAATGACCATCGGGCCGCGGCATCGCCGCCTCGATCTTGTCGCGGTACCGTTCGGAATTGTCTCTCGGCCTCCAGCCGATATAGCGCGCTGCGTTGTTTTCCCACCAGCAGCTGTCATTATCGGAGACACCATAGACGATCGGGCACCCGAGCTTTGGCGCGCGGAACACGCATTCGACCAGCGACACGAAGTCGTCGGGGCTGAGCCAGGTCGACAGCATGCGATGGTTCCGCGGCTCGGGAAAGCACGAGCCGATCCGCACGATCGCGGTCTCCTGACCGAACTTGTCGTGGTAAAGGCTCGCCAACGCTTCGCCGAAGCATTTCGAAACGCCGTAATAGCCGTCCGGCTTGACCCGGACATCGGTCCCGATGCGCTGATCCTGCCTGTAGTAGCCGATCGCATGGTTGGAACTGGCGAAGATGATGCGCGGCATACCGTGGGCGCGCGCCGCTTCGTAGAGGTTATGAACGCCGACGATGTTCGGCCCCAGGATCGTATCGAAGCTTTTTTCGACGGAGACCCCGCCGAGATGCAGGATGCCGTCGCAGCCGGCGACCAACGCATCGACAGCGGCCTTGTCGGCGAGGTCGCAGGACACGACCTCTTCGCCGTCGCGGGCCGGTGCCATGTCGGCGATGTCGGAGAGACGCAGACATTTCGCCATCGGCTTCAGCCGCTCGCGGGCGAGCGTGCCGAGGCCGCCGGCAGCGCCGGTGATAAGCAATCGTTCGAGCATGGTTGCTCCTTGTTCTGCGGATTCCCGGACCTTACGCGCCGCCGACGAGATGCGGCAACGTCAGCGACAGGGCCGGAACATAGGTCGTCAGCATCAACGCGACGAGGATGGCGAGGTAGAACGGCCAGATCGTCTTCACCGCCTGTTCCAGCCGCACGCCGCCGATGGCGCAGCCGACGAAGAGACAGGCCCCGACCGGCGGCGTGGTGAGACCGAGGCCGAGATTCATCATCATGATGATCCCGAACTGGACCGGGTCCATGCCGAGATCGCGAACAACCGGAAGGAAGATCGGCGTACAGATCAGGATCAGCGCCGCCATGTCCATGATCATGCCGAGAACCAGCAGGATCACGTTGAGCATGAGCAGGATGATGATCGGATTATCCGAGATCGCCGTCAGCGAGCCGGCCAGCGCCTCCGGCACCCGGTAGAGCGCCAAAAGATAGGCGAAGGCCGAGGCGGTCGCGACGAGGATCATGACGAGCGACGTCGTCTTCACCGAGTTGAGGACAGCGGCCTTGAAGCCCTCCCAGGTGAGCTCGCGATAGACCAGCAGCGTGACGACGAAGGCGTAGATCGCACCGAAGGCGCCGGATTCGGTGACCGTCATGACGCCCGAAAGAACGCCGCCGACGATGATGACGGCCGTCAGGAGCCCCGGAATCGCGACGATGAAGCTCCAGCCGAGCGTCTTCCAGCCGGGAAAGGTCTCGCCCTTGTAGCCGCGCTTGACGGCGACGACGTAGGCCGCGAAGGCCAGGCACAGGCACATCAGGACACCCGGCACGACGCCGGCGATGAACAGCTGGCTGACCGAGACGCCGCCCGCTGCCACCGAATACAGGATCATGTTGTGCGATGGCGGAATGACCACGCCGGCGATCGACGACGTGACGGTCACATTCACCGCATAGTCGGCGTCGTAGCCCTTTTCCTTCATCACCGGCATCAGGATCGAACCCAGCGCCGAGGTGTCGGCGACGGCCGAGCCGGAGATGCCGCCGAACAGCATCGAGGCCGAGACGTTGACGAGCCCGAGTCCGCCGCGCACCGATCCGACGGCGGCGGCCGCGAGCCTGACGAGCCGTGTCGCGATGCCGCCCTGCATCTTCAGATCGCCGGCGAAGATGAAGAAGGGGATGGCCA
>JBBSUS010000008.1:0-13659 GCA_038234195.1 Hyphomicrobiales bacterium
CTCCAGCCGGCGCGAACTGAACCGCCATCGCCGGCAGATGCAGATGATCTTCCAGGACCCCTATTCGTCGGTGAACCCGCGCATGAAGGTCCGCGACATCGTCGCCGAGCCGATCCGCTTCCACAAGCTATCAGGGTCGCGCGAGGAGACACGGCGCATCGTCGACGACCTCCTCGACCATGTCGGTCTCGGCGCCGGCGTCGCGTCGAAATATCCGCACGAATTTTCCGGCGGACAGCGCCAACGCATTTCGATCGCGAGGGCCCTCGCAACCCGTCCGCGCTTCCTCATCTGCGACGAGCCCACCTCGGCCCTCGACGTTTCGATTCAAGCACAGGTGCTCAACCTATTGAAGGATCTGCAGTCGGAACTCGGCCTGACCATGCTGTTCATCAGCCACGACCTGCCGGTGATCCGCCAGATGTGCGACCGCGTCGCGGTCATGCGTCGCGGCCGGATCGAGGAAATCGCATCCACCGAAGATCTCTTCGAGCGGCCGCAGGCGGATTACACCAAGCATCTTCTGAAGCTGATGCCGGAAGCGTTTCGCGCCAGAGCGCTCGAGCCCGAAGCACTCGTCGCCGGCTGAGCGCCAACGACACGGCGTCCGAAGAGGCTAATGCCCTCTTGGGTCATTCCACCGTGACGGATTTTGCCAGATTGCGTGGCTGGTCGACATCAGTGCCCATCTGAATCGCCGTGTGATAGGCGAGCAATTGCAGAGGGACCGTGTAGACGATCGGCGTCAGGATCTCGGCCATCGTTGGCAGGACGATGCAATGTGAGCGGTCGACATGGCCGCTCGCCGCGCCGCTCTCGTCGGTCAAAAGTACGATCTCACCACCGCGGGCCGCGACCTCCTGCACATTGGAGATCGTCTTCTCGAAGCTACGATCATGCGGCGCGATGACGACGACGGGCATGGTCTCGTCGATCAGCGCGATCGGCCCGTGCTTCAGCTCTCCGGCAGCATAGCCTTCCGCGTGGATGTAGCTGATCTCCTTGAGTTTCAGCGCGCCTTCCATGGCGAGGGGGTAGGAAAAACCACGCCCCAGGAACAGCGCATGGCGCTTGGTCGCCATCTCCCGGGACAGCGCCTCGATCCGCTCTTCGGTGTGAATGGCCTCGCGCGCCAGACGCGGCGCCTCTGCGAGCGTTCGGGTCAGTTCCAGTTCCTCATCCGCACTGATCACGCCACGTTCCACGCCTGCCCGGATTGCAAGACACGCAAGTGTCATCAGCTGGCAGGTAAATGCCTTCGTCGACGCAACGCCGATCTCGGGTCCGGCCAGCGTCGGCAGCACCACATCGGCCTCGCGGGCCATGGTCGAGCCTTCGACATTGACGACGACGGCCGTCTTCAGGCCTTCGCCCTTGGCGTAGCGCAGCGAGGCGAGCGTATCTGCAGTTTCCCCCGATTGGGAGACGAAGATTGCCAGATCGACGTCGCCGAGCGGGCTTTCACGGTAGCGGAATTCCGAGGCGACATCGAGATCGCAAGGGATGCGTGCATAGCGCTCGAAATAATAGCGTCCGACAAGTGCCGCGTAATAGCCGGTGCCGCAGGCCGACAGCGCGATGCGGTTGATCTTCGAGAAATCGAGGGTCTGTCCGGCGGGAATGCGCGTGCGGCCTGTGGTCATGTCGACGAAGGCGCCCAGCGTGTGGGAGAGAACCTCTGGCTGCTCGTGGATCTCCTTCAGCATGAAGTGGCGATAATTGCCCTTGTCGACGTAGTGAGCCTTGCCCGTTGCGCGGATGATCGGCCGCTCGACCGGGTTCCCCTCGGCGTCCATGATCTCGGCGTCCTGGCCGGTGACCACGACCCAGTCACCGTCTTCCAGGTATCGCACCTCGTCCGTGAACGGCGAGAGTGCGATGGCGTCCGAGCCCAGGAACATCTCGTTTTCACCGACTCCGATCGCCAGCGGCGGTCCGTCGCGCGCACCCATTACGGTGTCCGGCAGATCCTCGAAGATCACCGCCAGCGCATAGGCGCCTTTGACCCGCTTGAGCATCTCCTGCATGGCGTGGCGGTGCGACAGCCCCTCCCTGCGCAGCTTGGCGAGAAGCTGGACGACCACTTCCGTGTCGGTTTGCGTTTCGAAGCCGATGCCCTCGGCGGTCAGTTCGCGTTTGATCTCGCCGAAATTCTCGATGATGCCATTGTGAACGACGCCGACGCCGCCGGCGAAATGCGGGTGAGCATTGGTCTCGGTCGGCGCGCCATGGGTCGCCCAACGGGTGTGGCCGATGCCGACGGTCCCGGCGCGCGGTTCGGCCATGAGCTTCGTCTGCAGATTGATCAGCTTCCCCTCGGCGCGCAACCGGGTGAGCTTTCCATCCTCGATGGTCGCAACGCCCGCCGAGTCATAGCCGCGATATTCGAGGCGCTTCAGCGCGTCGACAAGCCGTTCGGCCACCGGTTCGCGGCTGACGATGCCGATGATTCCGCACATGAGACGATCCTTGAAACGAGGATGGAAGGAGGGCCGAACGGGCACCTGTCATCCGTTTGACCTATCTCAAACCCGCGGTCCGGAGAGGTCAATTTTGGTGACGGAACGTTACGTGCAGCGCAACATCCCCTTATGGGTCTATTGGGTGGGGCCCCCGCCGGCCTTCGCCGCCTTCGCCGCCTTGTTGCGCGCGATGATCTGGCGGCCACGATCGGGTTTCGTGACCTGCCGCTCCCGGGCGATGGCCAGGGCGCCGTCCGGCACGTCCTCGGTCACGACGCTGCCGGTGCCGACATAGGCACCCTCGCCGATCGTCACGGGCGCGACCAGAGCCGAATTCGAGCCAATGAAGCTTCCCGCGCCGATCATGGTCATGTGCTTCAGCGCGCCGTCGTAATTGCAGGTGATGGTGCCCGCGCCGATATTGGCCCCCGCACCGATCGACGCATCACCGATATAGCTCAGATGGTTGATCTTGGCTCCGGTGGCGACATGCGCGTTCTTCACCTCGCAGAAATTGCCGACCTTGGAGCCTTGTTCCATCACGGTGCCCGGTCTCAGCCGGGCGAAAGGGCCGACCGAGACGGCCGGGCCGACATGGGCCCCCTCGAGATGCGAAAAGGCATGGATCGTGGCGTGTTCGTCGATCGTCACGCCCTGCCCGAAGACGACGTTGGGCTCCACCAGGACATTGGCGGCGATCGTCGTGTCGTGTGAAAAGAACACCGTGTCAGGCGCCTGCAAGGTCACGCCGCCGAGCATGGCCTCGCGCCGGCGCCGAGCCTGCCACAAGGCCTCTACCTCTGCGAGTTCCACCCGCGTGTTGACGCCAAGCACTTCATCCGCGCCGGCTTCGATTGCAACGACACGCTGGCCCCTCGCCCGGGCCACCTCGACGAGATCCGTCAGATAATATTCGCCCTTGGCGTTGTCGTTGCCAATCGCGTCCAACACGCCCAACGCATCGCGGCCGGCAAAGGCCATGACCCCTGCATTGCAAAAGCCGATCGCGAGTTCGTCGGCGTTCGCATCCTTGTGTTCTCGGATCGCAACAAGCTCGCCATCCTTCTCGACCAGCCGTCCGTAGCCGGTCGGATCGGCGGGTCGAAAGCCGACGACGCAAACCTGCGCACCGTCCGCCAGAGCGCCGCGCGCCGCGGCCAACGTTTGCGGGCGGATCAACGGCGTATCGCCAAACAGGACGAGAATGTCGTCATATGCGCCGGTCAGCGCATCCCGGGCAGCCAGAACCGCATGAGCCGTACCCCGACGCTCCACCTGCTCGAAGGTCTGGACTCCCGGCGCATCTCTGCGAACTGCCGCCTCGACCAGCGCGCCATCGCGCCCCACGACAAGCGCCGTCTCGTCCGCTCCTGCCAGGGCGGCAGCACGCGCCACATGGCGAACGAGCGCCAGCCCTGCGACCTCGTGCAGAACCTTGGATATGTCGGATTTCATCCGCGTGCCATCTCCGGCGGCCAGAATGATCGACAGGCAGCGTCTCGCCATCGTTTCTCTCGCGTCTTTCATCACTCGTCGTGTAGGGGCGGCCTTAGCACGCCAGGACTTCAGATTCGATGCATTGCGTGTCGATGGTAGCCAGAGCGTTCAGCCGATGGTCTGCAACGCTGGAAACGATTCCAGCAGCCAGAACGAGACGGTCTGCATGCCACCGGTGAGGAACAGGACACCGGTGATCACAAGTAGCCCACCCATCACCTTTTCGACGGTCGCCAGATGCGAGCGGAACCCCTGCAGCCAGCGAAAGAAGGCGCCCGAAAACACCGCGGCGAGGATGAAGGGAATCCCAAGTCCCGCAGAATAGAATCCCAGCATCAGGGCGCCCTCGCCGACCGTGCCACGGCTACCGGCAAGCCCGAGTATGGCGCCGAGCACTGGCCCGATGCAGGGCGTCCAACCGAAGGCGAAGGCCAGTCCCATCAGATAGGCGCCAAGGATGCTGCGCGGCTTGTCCGGTGCCTGCAACCGCACCTCGCGCGACAGGAAGGCGAGCTTGAAGACGCCGAGAAAGTTCAGCCCCATCACGATGATCGCCAGTCCGGCGACGATGCCCAGCCAGTCGAGATTTTGCCGCAGGACCTGACCGATGGTGCTCGCCCCGGCCCCCAGCGCCACGAAGACGGTCGAGAAGCCGAGAACGAACGTCACCGCCGTCACGATCAGCCGCGATGACCGACTTGATCCGATTTCGGAGCCCGCTCGGAGGTCGTCGGCCGAAACGCCGGCCATGTAGCACAGATAAGGCGGCACCAGTGGCAGCACGCAGGGACTGAGAAACGACAGGGCCCCGGCAAAGACGGCGGTCGGGTAGGAGAGGTCGGACAGCAAGCTCACGCCTTTTCTTTGTTCGCGATCGTCGGTGCCTTGAGCCATTCGTTCGGCCCGCCGTCCAACGTTACAGCGCGCAAGAATTGCCGACGGACAACCGTAGACCGATCGAGCCGCGGTCGGAGAAACGTGCAGTCCTTCTAGGCCCGGCGCGTTTGGACCGCAAATTGCGAAAGCTTGCGCTGCGGCGGCAAATCGCGGTTGACCGGCGCAAAGGCCAAACCTATGGTCCGCCCGTTCTTGCCGATCGACTTCGTCGCGGCCGAACGAGCGCGTAGCTCAGTTGGTAGAGCAACGGACTTTTAATCTGTAGGTCGTGGGTTCGAGTCCCACCGCGCTCACCACAACATCGCAATAAAATCAGAATTTTACCGTTTCAAATCGGCTCACATATCTCAGATCGAGTGAGAGGCGAGCCTGACCGTCCATCGGCAGTGATGCGCTCCTGCAGCTTGGGCCGGCAGGAGATGTCGAGCGTCGTGTTTGCAGTTCTCGATGCAATCAGCTAGCCGCCGATCATCGCGAACAACGCCTGAATGATCGATGCGCCACCAATAGGCGCGATCAGCATCGCGACGACGTTCACGCCGACCAGCCATAGGATGAGCCGTTCTTCACGGTCCGTCAGACCTCTGCCGTGCCGGGGACGCTCGGGTGCCTTCCATTCGTTCTTCTCGTCGAGATACATGCCTGCCCGCCAGATGGCTTTGGTCGAGGCAATCATCGGAAGTTCGGGGCAGGCTGATGTCAATGCGACGCATTGCCGATGTTGGCCCGTTCGAATGGGCGGGTCGCCGCGGCCGCCTGACGGCGCATCGAACGGTTCAACCCGAAGGCGATGGAAACGATCGGATTGCAGACAGCTGTAACGATTGTTGCGAGGTTCGGACCGGAAATGCGCCCCTGAAGAACGCGCCCGGCAGGTGCCATCCAGGTTGTACGAGCCAATCGGCCGCACTGTTCAAGCGGCGGCTTTGAACGCAGCATTGGACCCGGCAGTTAAGGCTGCCAATCGCCATTTATGGCTCGGCCAAACGACAGCGGACGCTTTCAAGGACGCCGATCCCGTGGCCAGCGAAGCGCACCCATGATTGGCTTTCAGGCCGGCGGACAAGAGGATGAAGCAGCATGACCATGCAGGAAATGGAACGACTCGACGCCACCGACGAGAGTGGTCAGACGCGCGTGATTATCGGCGAAAAGTCCGAGGAGGGCCAAATGAGTTGGCACACCGCAGACGGGCGGACGCTGCACAAGGCCTCCGCGGAGAAATTCGAGATCATACCGACGGGAGAAATTCTCAAGGTCGCGCCCGACGAGGCTGCCAGGTAGGAACAACTCACGCATCTACAGCAAAAGGCTCCGAGCCAGTACAGATGCGATCGATGCGACATGGCGACGCCGCCGCCATGCTGGAAGCGTGACCTGGTTGGGCCGGCACGATGCGCGCCACATCAGCCGTCAGTGGGCAGCAACGGCCATGGCGGCAAGATCGGCCTGCTTGAGTTCGACGGATTCGCCACATCCGCAGGCCGAGGTCTGGTTGGGATTCCTGAAGGTGAAGCCCGAGCGCAGCGCCGTTTCCTCGTAGTCCATCTCGGTCCCGAGCAGGAACAGCACAGCCTCAGGCGCCACGAACACCCGGGCGCCGTTCTTCTCGATTTGATCCTCGCTCGGCTTGGTCTCGGTCGCCAGGTCGACCGTGTATTCCATGCCGGCGCAGCCGCCCTTCTTGATCCCGACGCGCAGACCGAGAGCGTCGCCCTTGGTGGAGAGGATGACGTTGACGCGCTCTGCGGCGGCATCTGTCATGCTCATGATGGCGAAACGGCCCATGATGGCTTCCTTTCGACTGTCTTGTCGGGTCGGCGCTGCAGCGTCGCTCGAAGCGAAAGACCGACCCACGCAAAGTGGGACGTTCGGCGTAATGATGCAAGTTGATCGCTATGACGAATAGCTGTCTCGGATCAGCTTGGACTCTACTCGTCAAACGTTAGAACCAACCGACCGCGACCTGAGCTTCTTCGCTCATGCGCTCGGGCGTCCAGGGCGGGTCGAAGGTGAGTTCGACCTTGACCAGACCGACGCCGTCCACCGAACCGACGGCGTTTTCGACCCAGATCGGCATCTCCCCGGCGACCGGGCAGCCCGGCGCAGTCAGCGTCATCTCCACGTCGACGTTGCGCTCGTCGTCGATGTCGATCTTGTAGATCAGGCCGAGCTCGTAGATGTCGGCTGGAATTTCCGGGTCGTAGACGGTCTTCAGCGCACCGACGATATCGTCCGTGAGGCGCGTGAGCTCTTCAGCGGGGATCGTCGAGACTGCGGCGGCGGTGCCCGAGGCCATGGCCACATTCGCAGCGGCCGTGTCGTTCGCCACCGGAATGTCGGCTGCGTCCGGCTTCACTTGGGTGTCGGCATCTACGGTCATTGGCTCATCCTCAACGCATATCTCGACTATCTTTGCGTCCCGTCGTTTGAAGGGATGCAGGCCTGATGGCGGCCAGCGGCTGGTCAGGCGAAGAACCGCCGGGCCTTTTCCAGCGCCTCGGCGAGGCGGTCGATCTCGGCCTTGGTATTATACATACCAAACGATGCCCGGCATGTAGAGGTCGCGCCGAAACGCTTCAAGAGCGGCATGGCGCAATGGGTCCCTGCCCTCACGGCGACGCCCTCGCGGTCGATGACCATCGAGATGTCATGGGCGTGGATGCCCTCGATGTCGAAGGAGACGATTGCCCCCTTGCCCGGCGCTTCTCCATAGATGCGCAGGGCGTTCACCGCTTTCAGCCGTTCATGGGCATAGTCGCGCAGCACCGTTTCGTGGGCCGCGATGCGTTCCCGGCCGACCGACGCCATGTAGTCGAGCGATGCACCGAGACCGATCGCCTGAACGATCGGCGGCGTGCCGGCCTCGAATCGGTGCGGCGGCGCGTTGTAGGTCACGCTGTCCTCGGTGACCTCGACGATCATCTCGCCGCCACCGTTGAACGGCTTCGTTGCCTCCAGCATGGCGCGCTTGCCATAGAGGACGCCGATACCTGTCGGACCATAGACCTTGTGGCCGGTGAAGACGAAGAAATCGCAGTCCATGTCCTGGACGTTGATGCTCATATGGACCGCCGACTGGCTGCCGTCGACGAGCACCGGGATGCCGTTGGAATGCGCCAGCGCACAGACCGCTTTTACGTCGACGACGGTGCCGAGGACATTCGACATCTGCGTCGTTGCGATCAGCTTTGTGCGCGGCGTGATCGCTTTCTCGAAATCCTCGATCGAGATCGAGCCATCGTCGGCGACGGGAACCCACACCAGCTTGGCGCCGGTCTTCTCGCGGATGAAATGCCAAGGCACGATGTTAGAGTGGTGCTCCATGATCGTCAGCACGATCTCGTCGCCCGCGCCGATCGCGTCCATGCCCCAGCCATAGGCCACGAGGTTGATCGCCTCGGTGGTCGAGCGCGTGAAGACGATCTCTTCGCTGCTTGCCGCATTCAGGAACGCGCGCACCTTGCCGCGCGCAGCCTCGAACGCATCCGTCGCGGCATTGGACAGGAAGTGCAGTCCGCGATGGACGTTGGCGTATTCGTCAGAATACGCCTTCTGGACGGCATCGAGCATGGCCTGCGGCTTCTGGGCCGAAGCGCCATTGTCGAGGTAGACCAGCGGTTTGCCGTAGACTTCCTTCGACAGGATCGGGAAATCGCGGCGAATTGCCTCGACGTCGTAGGGCTTGATCTCGGTGGCCGTCTCGGCCGTGCGGGACATCGCGTCAGCCTGCATAGGACATGAACTCCAGAAGCGACCCGTCCGGATCGCGGAAATAGACGCTCGTTCCGGCTCCCTGCGCGCCTTTGCGCGAAACCGGGCCGAGCTCGATCGCGACCCCTTCCGCCTCCAGATGGGCGATGGCCCGCGAAATCAGGCCAGGCCAGCGGAGGCAGAGGTCGCTATTGCCGGGAAACACCGGCAACTTCGCCAGGGGCTGGGCATCAAGACCGGGCCCAGGGCAGTTCAGTTGCTGCTTGCCGAAGCGAAGCGCGGAACCGACAGGCCGTTCGACGATCTCGGCGCCGAGAGCCCTTGCGTAGAAATCACCCGACCGCGGCCAGTCCAAGACGTGGATCACGCAATGGTCGAGCGCGACCTTCATCCCTCGTGGCCGAGCCATTTGTCGATGCGGCCCATCAGCGCTTCCCCTGCGGCCTCGTCTTCCAGTTCCTCCACCACCTCGGCGACGAAAGCCTTGACCAGCAACGCCCTCGCCGGCTTTTCCGGAATACCGCGCGACATCAGGTAGAACAGGTGCTCGGCGTTGATCTCGCCCGCCGTCGCGCCATGACCGCACTGCACGTCGTCGGCGAAGATCTCCAGTTCCGGCTTGGCCGAAAAGTCGCCGTCGTCCGACAGGAGCAACGTGTTGCAGGCCATCTTTGCGTCGGTCTTCTGCGCCTCGCGGGCGACCTTGATCATCCCCTGGAAGACGCCGTGGCCGCCGGTGACGACATTGCGAAACGTCTCCGTCGCGGTCGTATGCGGCACGGTATGGCGCAGTGTCGTCGTGACATCGATGTGCTGGCCGGCCTCGATCAGGTTGACGCCGCGGATCTTGATCTCGCTGTTCTCGCCGCACGTCTCTGCATGCACCTCGTATCGCACAAGCGCGCCGCCAGCATTCAGAACGAACATCTTGAAGACGGCGTCGGCGCCGATCGTCACGTTCAACTGGCCGAGATGGGCGGCCGACAACGCCTTTTCCTGATCGACGATCCAGAACGCCTGCGCACCATCACCAATGGTCAGATGTGAGACGCCGGTCGACGGTCCGAAGCCGCCCTCGCCTTCGATGCGCTCGACGATGGTCGCGGACGCTCCCGCACCGACCGTCACGCGGGTCAGGCCATGAGCACGCGCACCTGTGTAGGTGCGCAGTTCGAGCGGCGCCGAAAGCGCCGTTCCGGCGGCCACGTCGATCGCCACCGAAGGCGCGCCGAAGGCCGAGTTCAGCAAGCGAACGGTATCGATCGTCCGATCGAGATGGTTTGGCGAAGTCGAGAAATCGGCCGCCTCCTCGCGCCGTTCGACGCGGACACCATCCAACGCGTGAAACGTCTCCGGCGCAGAAATGTCGACCACATGGCTGCCGGCGATCAGCGGCGACAGGATCGCACCGTCGTCTGTCGCCCCGGCAGTCGCCTCGGGCAAGCGGCCCATCAGGGCCCGCAGATCGGTGTAGTGCCACGCCTCGACGCGACGTGTCGGCAGACCGTCGCGGCGCAGCGCCTCGATGGCACCAGCTCGGCTGCCGGCGAGGCCGCCGCTGCTTTCTGCGCGCTCGATCAATGCCGTTTCTGCAGGCGTTCGAGGTCTCAGTTGATGCACCGACATGATCACGCCGCCTCGTCGATAATCTGTGCGTAGCCGTCGTTCTCGAGCTGTAGCGCCAGATCCTTCGAGCCGGTCTTGATGATACGACCCTTATAGAGGACATGAACGGTGTCCGGCACGATATAGTCGAGAAGCCGCTGGTAATGGGTGATCACCAGGAAAGACCGCTCCGGCGAGCGCAGTGCGTTGACGCCATCCGCGACGATCTTCAAGGCATCGATGTCGAGGCCGGAATCGGTCTCGTCCATCACGCAGAGCTTAGGCTCCAGAAGCGCCATCTGGAGAATCTCGGCACGCTTCTTCTCGCCGCCCGAAAATCCCACATTCAAAGGTCTTTTCAGCATGGACGGGTCGATCTTCAGGTCGGCGGCTGCCGCCTTCACGCGGCGGATCAGATCAGGCGTCGTCAATTCCGCCTCACCGCGCGCCTTGCGCTGGGAGTTGAGTGCGGTCTTGAGGAACGTCATCGTGGCGACGCCCGGGATTTCCAGCGGATACTGGAAGGCAAGGAACACGCCCAGCGCGGCGCGCTCGGCCGGGTCCATCTCCATGATCGATTGCCCGTTGTAGATAATGTCGCCCTCGGTCACTTCGTAGTCCGTGCGACCGGCGAGGATATAGGAGAGCGTCGACTTGCCGGAGCCGTTCGGCCCCATGATCGCCGCGACTTCTCCGTCCTTGACGGTGAGATCGACCCCGCGGAGGATCTCGGTGCCCTCATCGGCGACGCGGGCGTGAAGGTTCTTGATTTCGAGCATTGTGTTCGCTTCTATTTTTCTCGTTCGACCCGTACAGCAGACGGTCCATCGTTTCAGTCTTGACCCAGTAAACAAGCCCCAGCACGACCAGGGACGTGGCTTCGACTATTTTTGCCCACTGCCATTCAAGCCAATCTGCTCAGACTGCAGTAGATCTTCGAGACAAGCCCGAAGATGACGGGCGAATGTTTCTGTGACGCTCTCAAGGTCTAAACCAGCGTGTTGGGCTCTATATCGATGGTTGGTCTCATCCAACCGATCCTTCAAGACTGATCCCGATCAGCTTCTGCGCCTCGACCGCGAACTCCATCGGCAGCTGCTGGATGACGTCGCGGACGAAGCCGTTGACGATCAGCGCGATCGCCTCTTCCTCGGGGATGCCGCGCTGCATGCAGTAGAAAAGCTGATCGTCGGATATCTTCGACGTCGTGGCTTCATGCTCGAATTGCGCGGTGGCGTTCTTCGCCTCGATATACGGCACGGTATGCGCCCCGCAGTCGTTGCCGATCAGAAGCGAGTCGCACTGGGTGAAGTTGCGGGCGTTCGATGCCTTGCGGTTGGCCGAGACCTGACCGCGATAGGTGTTGTTGGAACGCCCCGCCGAGATGCCCTTGGAGATGATGCGGCTCGTCGTGTTCTTGCCGAGATGCAGCATCTTCGTGCCCGAATCGATCTGCTGGCGGCCGTTGGAGACGGCGATCGAATAGAACTCGCCCTGGGAGTTGTCGCCGCGCAGGATGCAGGACGGATATTTCCAGGTGATCGCCGAACCGGTTTCGACCTGAGTCCACGAAATCTTGGAGTTCTTGCCCCGGCAGTCGCCGCGCTTGGTGACGAAGTTGTAGATGCCGCCCTTGCCGTCCTTGTCGCCGGGATACCAGTTCTGGACGGTCGAATATTTGATCTGGGCATCGTCCAGCGCGATCAGCTCGACGACAGCGGCATGCAGCTGGTTCTCGTCGCGCTGTGGTGCCGTGCAGCCTTCCAGATAGGAAACGTAAGAGCCCTCGTCGGCGATGATCAGCGTGCGCTCGAACTGGCCGGTGTTCTTTTCGTTGATGCGGAAATAGGTGGAAAGTTCCATCGGGCAGCGAACGCCCTTCGGCACGTAGACGAAGGAGCCATCGGTGAAGACCGCCGAGTTCATCGTGGCGAAGAAATTATCGGAGACGGGGACTACGGAGCCGAGATATTTCTTCACCAGTTCGGGATGCTCGCGGATCGCCTCCGAGATCGGCATGAAAATCACGCCAGCCTTCTGCAGTTCCTTCTTGAAGGTCGTGGCGACCGAGACGGAGTCGAACACGGCGTCGACGGCGATGCGACTATCGCGCGGCGCCATCTCGTTGCCATCCTCGTCATAGGTCGGCTCGGGCGCGGGTTTGACGATGCCGGCCAAGATCTCCTGCTCGCGCAGTGGTATGCCCAACTTTTCATAGGTGCGCAGAATTTCAGGATCGACTTCGTCGAGCGACGACAGCGTCTTCATCGACTTCGGCGCGGCGTAATAGTGAATGTCCTGGAAGTCGATTTCCGGATAGTCGAGGCGTGCCCAGGACGGGCTCTCCATCGTCTTCCACCGCTCGAACGCCTCCAGACGCCAGTCCAGCATCCATTGCGGCTCGCCCTTCTTGGCCGAGATCATCTTGATGGTCTCTTCGTTCAAGCCCTTGGGCGCAACGTCCATCTCGATGAGCGTCTCGAAGCCGTATTTGTACTGATCGACATCGATCTTGCGGACCTGATCGATCGTATCCTGGACTGCGGGCATTGCCATTCTCCATACTCGCCAGATTCAAGGTCCGGTGGTCGGTTCTTATTCGTTACCGAAGCCTTGCGGCCTCGTCCCGTCATCTAGCGACGATCGCTCCGGCTTTTTAGCCCCGGAACCGCGCCGCACAAGCGTCAAATTCTCACGCCGCGCGGTCTCGCGGGGCGAAATTCTGGGGCCGACCGTCTGCCTGGATCAGCACTGGCCCGACGATTCGGGCTGCCAGCGCGACATAGGCCTCGACGAAGCGGTCGATCTCATCGGCCGTCGTTCGAAATCCGAAACTGGCCCGGATCGCGCCAACACCCGCGCCCTCACCGAGGCCGCCGGCGATCATCGCGTCGATCACGTGACTGCGCCCCACCTTCCCGGACGAACAGGCCGAGCCCGCCGAAACCGCAAAGCCGGCCAGATCGAGCGCCATCTGCGCGGTCTCGGCGCTCAGACCTGGCAACGCGATGGCGACGGTATTCGGCAGCCTCTGGGCGGCTCGTCCACCGATGATCATGACATCCGGCCGCATTGCGCAAAGGCTGGACTCCAGTCGGTCCCGAAGCGCGGCTTGTCGTGATGCCTCACCACCCATCATCGACCGTGCGGTCTCGGCAGCGGCGCCAAAACTGGCAATGCCCGCCACCGGTTCGGTGCCGGCGCGCCGACCTTTTTCCTGGCCGCCGCCGCCGATGAGAGGCATCGGACGGGTCAGTTGATCGGCGAAAACCATCACCCCGACGCCCTTGGCCGCACCCATCTTGTGACCAGACAGAAGAATCGCATCGGCGCCGAGCGCGCCAAGCGAGAGCGGCAAGCGTCCGGCCGTCTGGACCCCGTCGAGGACGAACCGTACCGGCCGACCTGCAATGATCGATCGGATCCCTTCGATGTCCTGTACGACACCGGTTTCCGAATTGCCGTGGGTGACTGCCAGAAGCGC
>JBBSUS010000009.1:0-13207 GCA_038234195.1 Hyphomicrobiales bacterium
GGCCAATAACCTCCAACTGCCAGCTCCGGAGGCCGACTTTGGGCCGACCTTCGATGCCGATATTCAGGGCGCGGCCGCTGCGAGCGATGGCTTGCCCCAGCCGCAGTCCACTGGCCTTGCGCCGAAGATGCTCCAGATCGGCGACGGCTCGCGCACGGCGCCCGTCGCCATCAACACGGCGTCCGACCTCGATGCTGTTGCCAGCCGCGTTGCTCCGACCCCAACCGACGGACAGAAGACGGCCGGCAACTATCAGAAGGCGCACGCCCGCTGGAACGGCCTGTCGATCTCTATCGAGACACCCCGCGGCGGCCAGCGCACCGGTACCGACCCGAACGGCAAGGCATGGAGCGTCACGCTCCCGGCCCACTACGGCGCCTTCAAGGGCACGATGGGGAACGACGGTGATCCGGTCGACGTCTATGTCGGCGACAATCCGCAGTCGAAGCGCGTCTTCATCGTCGACCAGAAGAACACCGATACCGGCAAGTTCGACGAAGTGAAGGTCGTCATCGGCGCCAACAGCGAAGCCGACGTCGCTCGCATCTACAACGGCGCGTTCTCCGACGGCCGCGCCGCCGATCGTGTCCAGGGCATCACCGAAACCTCGATCGATAATCTCAAAGGATGGCTCAAGACCGGCAATGCCAAGGTGCCGTTCGGCGAGTATTCTGCCAGCCCCAAGGCTAAGCGCGAGCGCCTGGCTGCGCTGCCGAAGAAGCCTGTCACCGCGATGCTGCGTGATGCCGGAGGCGTCGACCCGTCGTCCAAGCTGGCCGGCAACCTGCGCGCCATGGACATCACGCCGCGCACCGCGCCGGGCCTGTTCCGCAATGGAGGCATCGGCGCGGCCGACAATTTCGTCAGGTCCGAACATCCGCTGTTCGAGAACGCGCCCGACGACGGCACCGGCTATGTCCACGAGGAAGAGATCATCGACGCGCTGCGTCGCGAGATGGGCGGCGATCCGCTGCGCACCAGCGACCAGTTCAACCGTGAAATGGCGAGCCTCGAAAGGCCGAGCGAAGATCAGTCCGGCTATGAGCCGCAGGCCCAGCGGGCTTCGCGTCGGTTCACCGGCGACATCGACACCGAAATTCACCGGCTGTTCGACGTTTATGGCTATCCAGACAGCCCCGAGTTGATGCAGGCTGCATACGATCTCATCGATCGCGGCGTCGGCCCCGAAGATGCGTTGATCGTCGCGGCCGAGCGTGAGGCCGAGCGCTTTGTCCAACCAGTTGAAGGAATGACGTCCGATGCAGAAACAGGCATCCCATTCTTCGGAAGCGACGCCGGCGACCAAGCCGCATCGGACAGCGAAGGAATACGGGCAGATCAGCCGGTCGCTGAAGAAGCAGGCGGCCAAGGCGCCACCGGAGCGGAAAGCGGATCTCGAACACGCGGCGAAGCTGATGGCAGCGAACGCGCGCCTGCGAGCCGACCAACAGATGCGCAGCCACAAGAAGTAGGCGCCGACGGCAAGCCGCAGCTCGTCATTCCCGGCGCCGAGCGCGCTTCGGATGGCACCATGGCCAAGCGCGGCGCCGATGCGCCGATGCGCTCCAAGTCCGCACAGCGTCCCGTCGAGGACGGCCTGTTCGGCGACAGCTCCAAGCAGACCGATCTTCTCGACATGGCGCGTGCGTCTGCAAAGAAGTCAGCCGAAGCGCCGTCCGCAACCAAATCTGAAATCCAGCCCGATTTGACAACTGCGGCCGTCGATCCGTTCGACGCCGCGTTCGACGCAGGGCAGGACGAGGCTGACGCAAAGGCCGAGCAGCGCACCAAGGCGGAAGCCGCCAAGAGCGCGGCCGTCAACACGGTGCAGGCCGCCAACGACGCGATGGCCGCCCTCTCCGCGATGTTCAACTCCAAGGGACGGCCGGGCTCCGGCTTCACCTTCGACGAGGAAAGCTACGCGAAGGCCAAGCCGCTGTTCACCGCAGCCGCGCAGAAGTTCAAGGCCGCGCTCGATGACATGGGCGAGCTCGTGCGCCTGGTCGTCGTCGACATGCGGGAGAATTTCGGCCTGACGCGCGAGGGCATGGAAGCCATGCGCCCGTATCTTCGCCGCTTCGCCGATGACGTGAAGGCCGGCGATATCGCCCTTGGTGAGCCCGTTGCCAAACCCACCGCATCGGCGCAATCTTTACAGCAAGGAGCACGCACCGATGGCCGCACAAAATCGCTGGAGAAAGATGGCAATGGAGCACCTTCGGGAGTTCCTGCCGATCCTGTACCGGGAGCTGAAGGACAGCGGCAAGCTGGCGATCTGGCTGGATCGCCGAGTGAACGAAACGCACCGGCTGATGGCGCAACTGACCAGCGAGGGCCGGACGGAGCAGGAAGCCTGGGAAGAGGCGAGAGCGCATCTGTTGCCGACACCGGAGCCGGACGAGACGGACGAGCCAACAAGGCCAGAGATGGCGATGGCGATACACGGCGGCCAGATCGCAATGCCGGACGAGGACGACCCAGCGACTTCCGTATAACCGCACCCGACGAGATCGGCGCCGGCGGGCAGAAGACGAAGTTCGACAACAATCTGAAAGCGATCGAGCTGCTTGGCGAGCTGGACGGCCGTGTGCCGACCGATGCCGAAAAGCAGGTTCTCGCCCGCTATGTCGGCTGGGGCGGCATCCCGCAGGCGTTCAAGAAGCCGGACGGCACCTATTCCGAAGGCTGGCAGGATCGTGCCGCCAAGCTGGAGAAGGCGCTGGGCAAGGATGCCATGGCCGCCGCGCGTCGCTCGACGCAGGACGCTCACTACACCAGCCCTGAAATTGTCTCGGCCATCTGGTCGGCAACACGCCGCCTGGGCTTCAAGGGCGGCCGTGTGCTCGAACCGTCGGTCGGTGTGGGTAACTTCATCGGTTTGCGCCCCGAAGGCGTCAATGCCCGCTTCACGGCGATCGAGTATGACGACACCACCGCGGCGATCGCCAAGGCGCTGTATGGCGCACCCGACGTTCATCATCAGGGCTTCCAGGAGTTCACCGCGCCCGACGGCTATTTCGATCTGGCGATCGGCAACCCGCCGTTCGGCTCGCAGAAGCTGTTCGATCCCAAGCGCCCGCACCTGAACAGCTTCTCGATCCACAATATGTTTTTCGCCAAGAGCGTCGATCTGTTGCGGCCGGATGGCGCGCTGGCAATGGTCGTGTCCAATTCGTTCCTCGATGCCGTCGTGAAGGACAAGGCGCGCAAATACATCGCGGCCAAGACCGAGTTTCTCGGCGCCATCCGCCTGCCGAACAATGCGTTCTCCAAAAACGCGGGCACCGAAGTGACGACGGACATCATCTTCCTGCGCAAGCTCAAGGAGGGCGAGGCGCCCACCGGCGAGACGTGGACCGACACCGCCTATGTGCCGGACCCGAACGGCGGCGCGGAGATCCCGCTGAATGAGTATTTCGTGCGGCATCCTGACATGATGCTGGGTGATTTCGGCAGCTACGGCACGATGTATCGGGCCGGCTCGACGGCGCTTGTCGCCCGCGAAGGCCAGAACCTCACCGCCGATCTGAACGCGGCGATCGCCAAGCTCCCGCGCGATGTCATGGGCGACTGGTCGAAGCAGATGGTGGAGCGCTCGCGCGGCGCCCAGGTCGACAAGACCGTTAAGGTCGGCTCGATGTTCATCGACGAGAGCGGCAACGTGTCCGTGCGCGGTGACGACTTCGGCACCAAGCAGAGCGCGGAGTCGACCAACCTGACGGGCAAGGCCCTCGATCGCGCCAAGGGCCTGATCGGGATCCGCGATGTGCTGACCCAACTTCGCGGCTTGCAGCTTTCCGATGACGCCAACGAAACCGCGATGAACGCGGCCCGTGCCGATCTGAACGGCGCCTATGATGTGTTCGTGAAGGCGAACGGCCCGATCTCGGCCGACGCCAACCGCCGCGTTTTCGGCGAGGACCCGAGCTGGCCGCAGCTCGCCGCGCTCGAAGACAATTTCGACAAGGGTATCTCGGCGGCCGTCGCCAAGAACACCGGGGAGACGCCGCGCGCACCGAGCGCCAACAAGGCTGCAATCTTCACCAAGCGGACCCAGTCGCCCTACAGCCCGCCGACCACGTCCGCCAACGCCAAGGATTCGCTGACCGCGGCGCTTTCGATCACCGGCCGCGTCGATCTCGATCTGATGTCGCGCCTCACCGGCCAGTCCGAATCCTCCCTCGTTGAGGATTTGAAGGGGCTTCTGTTCAAGGCGCCGTCGGGCGAGCTGGTCACGCGCGAGGAATATCTGTCCGGCAACGTGAAAGCCAAGCTGGCAGAGGCGAAGGCGGCCGCGCGCCAGGACAAGGCCTTCGATGGCAACGTCGAAGCGCTGGAGAAAGTGCAGCCGTCCGACATCGAGGCCGCAGACATCGACGTTAAGCCGGGCGCCCATTGGGTGCCGTCGAAATACGTCGTCGACTTCATCAACCACATCACCGGCGCCAGCGGTGCGACCGCGACCTATTCGCGGCTGACCGGCCAGTGGAACGTCCTGCTTGGCAGAGTCGCGCCATCGGCTGAAGTTCAATACGGCACCGATCGCGCCGACGTGGGTGCCACGCTGCGAGCAGCGCTCGAACAGCGGGCCGTGCAGGTCTACGACCAGGTCAGCAAAGACCAGCGCGTCCTCAATCATGCGGCCAGCGAGGCCGCTTCGGAGAAGTCCCGCCGCATCGCCGACGAATGGCGCAAGTGGGTATGGACCGACGACGAGCGCCGCCGCGACATGGCGCAGCTCTATAACGATCAGTTCAACACCACCGTCGTCCGCGAGTTCGACGGCTCGCACCTGACGTTCCCCGGCAAGGTCGGCGACGACATCGTCTCGCTGCGTCCGCACCAGAAGAACGCCGTGTGGCGCATCGTGCAGGGTGGCACAACCCTCCTCGATCACGTCGTCGGCGCCGGCAAGACTTACACCATGGTGGCCGGCGCGATGGAGCTGCGCCGCACCGGGTTCGCCCGCAAGCCGATGTTCGCCGTCCCGAACCACCTGGTCGGCCAGTGGGCGGAAGACTTCCTCAAGCTCTACCCGGGCGCCCGCGTTCTGGCCGCCACGAAAAAGGATTTCGAGAAGGGCAACCGCAAGCGCCTGTTCGCTCGCATCTCGACTGGCGATTGGGATGCCGTCATCGTCGCGCACTCGTCGCTCGGCAAGGTCGCGATGGACCCCGAGTTCATGAAAGAGATGCTCGACGAGCAGCTCCAGGACATCGATGCCGCGATCGGCGAGATGAAGCAGTCGTCCAAGGGCGATGGCGACGATCGCAGCGTGAAGCAGGCCGAGAAGCAGCGCGAGGCGCTGAAAGAGCGGCTGGCAAAGCTGGCCAGCGGATCGGAGAAGGATGATAACCTGACATTCGGCGAGCTGGGCGTCGACGCGATGTTCCTCGACGAGGCGCACGAGTTCAAGAATCTCGGCTTTGTCACCAAGCAACGCGGCGTCATGGGGCTCGGCAATCCGATCGGCTCGCAGAAGGCCAGCGATATGTTCCTCAAGACGCAGTTCATCCTGCGCAAGAACGGGAACAGGAACGTCGTTCACGCCACCGGCACGCCGATTTCGAACACCATGGCCGAAATGTATACCGTCGGCCGGTACCTCGATTACAACGACATGCGCGATCGGGGCGTGATCCATTTCGATGCCTGGGCACGTCAGTTCGGCGAAGTGGTCACAGATTGGGAGATCAGCCCGTCCGGCAAATACAAGCTGACGTCCCGGTTTGCGAAGTTCGTGAACATGCCGGAAATGATGCAGCGCTACCTGACGTTCGCGGACGTCATCAACCGCGACGACATCAACGCGCAGCTCGCCAAGCAGGGCAAGAAGCTCCCGATCCCGAAGATCAAGGGCGGCAAGCCGCAGAACATCATCGTTGCGCGCAGCGGTGACCAGGCCAACTATATCGGCATCCCGTTGAAGGACGACGGCGGCAACGAGACGGAGAACTATCCGAAGGGTTCGCTTGTCTGGCGCACCGAGAACATGCCGACGCGGCCCGAGAAGGGCGCCGACAACATGCTCAAGATCATGGGCGACGCGCGCAAGGCCGCGCTCGATATGCGCCTGATCGGCTCGGAATATAACGACAATCCCACTTCGAAAATCCACAACGCGGCCGACCGCATCAAGACGCTCTACGACAAGTGGGCTCCGCAGAAGGGCGCGCAACTCGTCTTCATCGACCTGTCCACGCCGAAGGCTGCGAAGGGCAAGGAAGCGGCCCGCATCCGTGATCTGATCGCCACGTCGGAAGGCAACGACGCCGGCAAGGCAGAGGCCGCGCAGGAACAGCTCGATAAGATGTCGCCCGACGAGATCGAGGCATTGAGCGGTGACTTCTCGGTCTACGACGACCTGAAAGCGAAGCTCATTGCTCGCGGCATCCCCGAGGCGGAAATCGCCTTCATCCACGACGCCAACACCGAGCAGCAAAAGGATGAGATGTTCGGCCGCGTTCGCTCCGGCCGCGTGCGCGTATTGTTCGGATCGACCGCCAAGATGGGCGCCGGCATGAATGTGCAGAACCGCCTTGTTGCTCTGCATCACATGGATGCGCCGTGGCGGCCGTCCGATCTGGAGCAGCGTGAGGGGCGCATTATCCGCCAGGGCAATGAGCTTTACGAGGCGGACCCTGACGGCTTCGAGATCGAGATCAACCGCTACGCCACAGAGCGCACGCTGGATGCGCGCATGTGGCAGACCATCGAGGCGAAGGCCCGGTTTATCGAGCAGGTTCGCAAAGGCGCGGCCGGTCGCGAGATCGAAGACGTTGGCGGCGAGGCGGCGAACGCGGGCGAGATGAAGGCCGCGGCCTCCGGCAATCCTGCGATCCTGGAAGAGATGAGCTTGCGCAAGACGATTCGCACGCTCGAAAACCAGCGCCGTGAGCATATGCGGGAGATCACCCGCACCGCGGACACGATCAACAGCCTCAAGCGCTCGAACGAAACCTTGGGCCACAGCGTCCCGCAATATCGGGAAGACGCCAAGATCGACACGAGCGAGCTGGCCGCGAAGATCGGTGGCAAGAGCTTCGATAAGATCGGCGAGGCGGCAGATGCGGCCGTGAAGGAGATGCGCAAGCAGATCGAGCTGGGCGAAAAGTCCGGAGTTATCGGTTCGCTGTTCGGCATCAAGCTGCGCTTCGACCTCGATCTGTCGACGCCGTATGTCTCTGTCGACAGCTCCATGGGCATCGAGGCGCGGCTGGGCGAGGATGACAGCCCGATCGGGGCGCTGATGAAGCTGCGCAACGCCCTGAAAAACTCGGATGGCTACGCCGAGGCGGCAGAGAAGCGGATCGCCGATCAGACCAAGGAGATCGCCCAACTCGAAAAGCGTGGCGAACCGGCATGGCCGAAGGAAGCCGAGTTCACCAAGGCCAAGGAGAAGCACGAGGCCTTGTTGGTGCAGCTCCGGCCGAAGCCGAAGCCGCAGGTGGCGCCAGTCGATCCAAACGCCGAGACCGAAGACGCACACCTCTCCGAACCGGCCGGCTGGGGTTCGGTTGAGGGTGGCGAGGCGCCGTCGAAGCTGACCGACGCCGAGCAGAAGGACGTGCTCGACATCGTGCGCAAGGTCTCCGGCTTGTCGGACGTCGCGTTTCACGAGGCGATCAATCTGCCGACCACCGCCAAAGGGCTCCGAGCTTGGGGTCGCGAAGGCAAGGAAGGTCAAACAGTCGCGATCGCTGGCTACTACCACTCGGTCCGCGACATCATCGCGATCGCGCTCAACTCGGGCGGCAACGGAAAGCGGCTCGCGTTCCACGAGTCGTTCCACCGCATTCAGGCGCTGTTCCTGAACGACCAGGAGAAGGCGCTGCTGGCGAATGAGACCGAGGCACTGCGCGCCGTCGTGGCCGGAACAGTGGGACGCGAAGAGCAGTCGACGCGCATGGCGCAAAACGAGCTGGAGGCGGAAGCCTTCGCGATCTACGCCGAGAGGATGGAGAAGGGCCAGCCCGCGCCACTTCATATCAAGGGCCGCATCCGTGCCGCTTGGGATCGCATCCGCACCATGGCGAAGCGCGTGCGCAATTATCTGAACGGGCGCGGCTATCAGACGTTCGAGGACGTCTTCGACATGGCGCGGTCCGGCGAGATGAAGGCGCGCAACGCGGACGGCACGCTGAATAAGATCGACCCGTCTTTCTCCACGATGGATGATGCGAGTCTCGACATTGCACCGGAGATCACCGGGCCAGACGCCGAGCCGCAGCGCCGCACGCAGGGGTTCTTCGCCAAAGGTCAGCCGATCGACCGCGCCATCCGTGCGCCGTTCGATTTCATCGGCGGCCTGAACGAGAATAACGAATGGAAGCCCGGCCGGTATCTGACCGACCAGGCCGCAAGGGTCATCACCACGGCGAAGTTCTCGCCGGACGGCCGCATGTCCTGGATGAACGGGATGTTGGAGACGGCACGCGCTGGCCTGATTGACCGTCACGGCCTGGACAAGGCCTATGTCGATCGCGACCGAAACCGTGGCCTCGACAATCGTAAGATCATGATGCGAGGCGCAGAGGTCCTGAAGACACTCGCCGATCAGAACGTGAGTATGGAAGAAGCGAAGGTGCTTCAGGCCATCCTCACCGGTGAGGCCGTCGACGACGCGGCCATGAACAAGCTGGCGGAGCCGATCCGCAATGCGATCGACGAGCTTGGCCAAGAGGCTGTGCAGCTCGGCTTGTTGAGCGCCGAGAGCTACGAGCGCAATCGCGGCTCTTATCTGCATCGCGTCTACATGAAGCACGAAGCCGACGATAACGGCCTGACGCGCATGGTCGGCAAGATGATGGGTAACAGCCGCAAGAAGATCATCGGCGACCAGTTCAAAGGTCGCGGCATGTTCTTCGCGGTCGCGCCGGACGTGCTGACGAAGGCCGATCCGGAGTTCAAGGCGGCCCGTCGTGGCGCCCCGCAGAACGGCGACAAGTTCCGCGTGCTCGAAGAGACCCAAGACGACATGATGGGCGGCAAGCCCAAGACCGTCCGCCGCGTCTTCCTGCGCGCCGACATGAAAGCGCCCGCCGACTACGCCTCTTTCCAGGACAAGGGTATTTGGGAACTGCGCGGCCGCCAGAACGGCAAGGCTGTTCTTTGGCGCGACTATACGAAGTCCGAGCGCGAGAAGATGGGTGAAATCCTCGACGCCCGGTACACCATAGGCAAAACCTACATGCTGATGGCGCACGACCTGTCGACGGGGCGCTTTTATCAGGATATCGCCACCAACGAGGATTGGGCGCGGGCCAGCGAGCCGGAAGGCAAGTGGAAGAACGCTGGCGACGTCAGCCGTATGGCGATCGATTCCTCGCTTCAGTGGGTCCGCGTGCCCGATACTGCCATTCCCAATTCGGGCGGCAAGAAGCGCTGGGGCGCGCTGTCGAACAAGTTCGTGCGCGCGGAAATCTGGCGCGACCTGAACGAGATCGAGGTCATGAACAAGCCGACGATCTGGCGGATGCTTCTCACGCAGTGGAAGCTGAACAAGACCGCGCGCTCGCCCGTCGTCCACATGAACAACGTGATGTCGAACGTCATGTTCATGGACCTTGCCGACATTCGCGGGCAGGACCTGGTCGCAGGCGTGCGGTCCTATGCGTCCGGCGATCGGCACTATCAGGAAGCGGCCGCGAACGGCGCGTTTGGCTCGGACATGATGAGCCAGGAAATCCGCGACAACGTCCTCAAGCCGATCCTGAAAGACATCGCGGCCAGCGTCGAGAACACAGCCGACGAGTCCTTCATGGGCCGGACCAAGATGCTGGGGAAGATGGCGGACGCCGTTGCCACCGCGCTCAAGACGGCCGATCGCAAGATGATCGACGCCTACCGCGTTGAGGACGAGGTTTTCCGCATGGCGACCTATATGCGTCGCCGCCAGATCGGCGATGATCCGAAGGCGGCGGCCGATTTCGCCCGCGAGCAGTTCCTCGATTACGACATTCGCGCGCCATGGGTGAACGCAGCTCGTAACACTGTGCTGCCGTTCATCTCCTACACCTATCGAGCGGCGCCGATGGTCGCGAAGGCCATCGCCACGCGGCCGTGGAAGCTCGCGAAATACTACGCCATCGCCTACGCGGTGAATGCGCTGGCCTATGGCATGGCCGGTGACGACGACGAGGACCGGGAGCGCGCGAGCCTGCGAGAAGGCGAGCGCGGCAACACATGGCTCGGCTTGCCGCGCATGATGCGGATGCCGTTCTCAAGCGGTGACGGCCTGCCCGTCTTCCTCGACATTAGACGGTGGATTCCTGCCGGCGACGTGTTCGACACGAACCAAGGGTCCGCATCCCTGCCAATCCCCGCGCCGTTGCAGTTCGGCGGCCCGCTGATGATCGGTGCAGAAATTGCACTGAACAAGCAGGGGTTCACTGGCGAAGAGATCACCAACAACCTGACCGACAACTGGTTCGACAAGGCCGGGAAGGTTGGCGACTACCTCTGGAAGTCGGTGGCTCCGTCAGCCGCTTGGGTTCCTGGATCCTGGTACTGGCAGAAGATCGGCAACGCGGCGGCCGGCGCGACGGACTCCAGCGGCAGAAAGTACGATCTGCCGACGGCGATGGCGTCGTCGGTCGGCATCAAGCTCAAGCCGCAGGACGTCGAAAGCGGCCTGCACTGGCGGTTCTACGATCTGAAGAAGGTTCAGCGCGAGCTGAAGGACCAAGCTCGCACCCTGGCTCGCCAGCGCGAGCGCGGCCTGATTTCGCAGGGCGCCTTCGAGAAGGGTATGTCGTCGATCGTCCAGAAAATGGGCCGTCTCGACACAGAAGCCCGCGATCTCACGGAGACGTCACGCCGCAAGTAGCAACGCGGCGACCAGGAGGCCTACCCAGGCGCCTATGTCGGCCGGCAAACGTCGACCGATCGCGGGCGCTTCATAATACAGCCAGCGATGCAGGCGGTGGCCCGTCACGCCCCCACTGACGAGCATGATCGCCACGCCCGCCATGATGACGGCCGTCGATAGATCGGCCTGTACCAGCAGCTTCACCACTCTTCACCACTCCTCATCACGGATAAGACGATGCTCATTGAAAACTGGCACCGCGTGCTCCTGCGCGCCTGGTCGGTGCGCTTCATACTGGCGGCCGGCTTGCTGTCCGGCTTCGAGATCGCTTGGCAACTGTTGGCCGGCTATCTGCCGATTTCCCCGGTGCTCTACGCCATCACGTCCGGCGTCCTCACTTGCGCGGCCTTCATCGCGCGGATCATCCCCCAGCAGAACCTCACCCCCAAACCAACGGAGATTTCACAATGAGCTTTGCATCGATGCTTTCCAGCCTCTTCGGTCGAAGGGGCACGGCCACGGCCGCACCGATGAGGACCGCTCCCATGAAGATCAAAACCAAAGTAGCCGGCGCCGTTGCTGGCGCGGTCGCGCTCGCGACGGTCGTGATCGGTGGCTACGAGGGCTACGTCAATCACGTCTACAAGGACCCGGTCGGCGTCAGCACCTATTGCTACGGGGAGACACAGAACCCCACGGCCGGCAAGATTTACACCCGGCAGGAATGTCAGGCGCAGCTCTCCAAGCGCGTCGTCCAGTTCAATGCCGGCGTGAAGAAGTGCGTGAAGGTCGCGCTTCCAGTGAAAACCGAGGCGGCCTTCACGTCGCTCGCCTACAACATCGGCATCGGCGGGTTTTGCAACTCGACCGTTGTGCGGCGTGCGAACGCCGGCAACCTGCGTGGCGCTTGCGACGCCATGCTGATGTGGGACAAGGCGGGATGGCGAACACTCCGCGGCCTCACGGTTCGTCGAGGCGGTGAGCGTGCGCTGTGCCTCGAAGGCCTCACGGAGGGCCGGTAATGGGCTTCCTGACATCACTGTCCAGCGCCGTCGCTGCGATGCTCGGCGCGCTCGCCGGCGCCATAGCGGCCGTGGCGATCGCCGTCATCTATGTGTGGATCGCCGTCATTCCCGGCGCGCGATCCGATGGCGCCGCCAGCGAGCGTGCCGACTGGCAGCATAGGCAGGCAGAAGCCGAGACCAAGGCGAAGGTCGCGCAGGACACCGCGCAGCGCAGTATCGATGCCATCGAACGCGCGTATCATGCCAAAGATGCCCGGCGCGCGGGCCAGATGGCGAAGCTTGAAAAATCCCTCCAGGACGAAAGAGAAACCAATGCGAATACCCCCTCTGGCGGCTCTTGCCGTCCTGCCATTCCTCGCGGGGTGTCCAAGTCAATCGATGCCCTCGGCCGGCCTGCACCTGGCGCGGCTCCCGCAATCCCTGACACTTCCCTGCCCTGATGTGGTCGACGTCCCAGACCGGGATCTGTCGACGGCCGACACTGCTCGGCTATGGGGCCAGGACCGGCAATCGCTTGGCATTTGCCGGGACCGGCACAAAGCGCTGGCTGACAGCGCAAGCGCGATCGAAGCGCAAGGAGGCATGAAATGACCGGTACACTGGATTCGATGAGGCCATGGATCGCGCCGAGCATCCTGATTGCGATGTTGGTGCAAGGCGTCTCCGGCGTCACATGGGTCAATGGTATAGGCAATCTCGCCAGACTTAATGAGCGAGACATCACGCGCGTGGAAACCCGCGTCAGTGTCATCGAGAAATTCAGCATCGACAGCGCATCGCGCATGGCCGTGCTCGAGTCCCAGCTACGAAGCATGATCGTTGTCCTGGACAGGATCGACACACGCATGGAGCAACGATCTGACAGCCGAAAATGAAACCCCCTCGACCACGACTTAGGCCGGCGCCGGTTCATCCGGTGCCGGCCTATTTTGCGTTCAGCGCGGCACGAGCGCGGCGCTCCCAATCGGCAAGATCGGCCAAGGCCGGTCTTCTCGCGGACGGCCTTCATCGGCAGAAGCGCATCGCCGGGCTCGTGTCAGAAGCGGCTCCCCCATCAGTCCCTCCGCTTGTCGAGGGCGCGGATGGCGGTGGCAGCGTGCATCATCCCGTAACCGAAATCGCTTCCTGACGTTGACGCCGAACTCGAAAGCCACTTGGCGGCATCCGCCGCGATCACATCAGAAATCCGATTGCGTTCCGCCTCGATCCCCTCCGCCTTTCCGCGTTCATGTGCTTGGGCGAGGGCGGCTGCGATATCGGCAATCAGCCCGACCGTGTTGAATGTCGCAGTTGGCTCGTCAGCATCCCCGACAACGCAGTTCACTTCGAGGATGTCTTGGGCGGTGCGTCGGTTGGTCATGCGCTTGGTCCC